>JAAYSF010000017.1 GCA_012523975.1 Veillonellaceae bacterium | reverse complement strand
GAATTTATTTTGATCATTCGGCTACTACACCGGTTGACAATGAAGTAGCTGAATTAATGATGGAATATATGACTGAGAAGTTTGGCAATCCATCTAGTATTCATTCATTTGGACGTGAAGTAAAAAAGGCAGTAGATGAAGCGAGACAGCGTGTAGCGGCGTTATTAGGAGCAGATGCTAACGAGATTTTCTTTACTAGCGGCGGCACTGAGGCCGATAATCTTGCTTTAAAGGGAGTTGCATTTGCTAATCGTAAGAAAGGCAATCATATAATTACGACAGCAATAGAACATCATGCTATTTTACATACTTGTGAATATCTGGAAAAACAGGGCTTTACTGTAACTTATTTGCCGGTTGATGAGAATGCAATGGTCCGTCTTGAGGATGTTGAAAAAGCTATCACTGATAAGACTATTCTTATTAGTGTTATGTTTGCAAATAATGAAGTGGGAACCATTCAACCGATTAAGGAAATTGGGAAAATTGCAAAAGATAAAGGCATTTTATTTCATACCGATGCGGTTCAAGCCACCGGCAATTACCCAATTAATGTTAAAGAATATAATATTGATTTACTTACTCTTTCTGCACATAAATTCCATGGACCTAAGGGCGTTGGCGCACTCTATGTTCGACGCGGTGTTCGTCTTGACGCTCTGCAGCATGGCGGCGGTCAAGAACGCAGTCTGCGTGCCGGTACTGAAAATGTAGCGGGAATTGTTGGTCTGGGGAAAGCAGCTGAGATTGCGAAGCGAGATATGGACAAGAAAATTACCCATATCACGGCTTTACGAGATAAGCTTATACAAGGTCTATTTGACAAAGTGTCAGATATTAAACTAAATGGACATCCAACCCTACGCATGCCAGGAAGCGTTAATTTTAGTTTCATGTATATCGAGGGCGAATCGCTCCTTTTAAATCTTGATTTAAAAGGCATTGCAGCATCTAGCGGTTCGGCTTGTACGTCAGGATCGCTTGATCCATCTCATGTTCTTTTAGCAATGGGCTTGACTCACGAGGTTGCCCATGGTTCACTAAGAATAAGTCTCGGACGTGGAAACACCCAAGAAGAAATAGAATATTGTTTAACTGTTCTGCCAGAGATTGTCGAACGATTACGCAGTATGTCGCCGTTAAGTGCGTCGAGTCAAATGTCGGCGTCAAATCCCTGTATTTTATGCAAGCATTAGGAGAGGAGAGATTGGCATGTATACAGAAAAAGTAATGGACCATTTTACTAACCCCCGTAATGTTGGTGAAATTAGTGATGCCGATGGTGTTGGTGAAGTGGGCAACGCTAAATGCGGCGACATTATGAGAATTTATTTAAAAGTTGAGGACGATATTATCAAAGATGTCAAATTCAAGACTTTCGGTTGCGGCGCGGCAATAGCTACTAGTAGCATGGTTACAGAATTAGTTATGGGGAAAACGTTGGACGAAGCATTAAAGATTTCTAACCAAGCAGTTGCTGAAGCTTTAGGAGGACTTCCACCTGCAAAAATGCACTGTTCAAACCTAGCCGCTGATGCTCTGCATGAAGCAATTAAAGACTATATAGAGAAAAAAGGAAAGTGATTTAATTAATGTGTGCTAAACCCAGAGTGGTTGTAGCCATGAGCGGAGGGGTGGACAGTTCTTTAACTGCCGCCCTTCTTGTGCGTCAAGGCTATGATGTTATTGGTATTACAATGCAAATTTGGGACAATTATGAGCCCCAGGACGATGTTGATCATCGTGGCTGTTGTTCGCTGTCTGCTGTTGATGATGCGCGCCGGGTAGCTGAAAAAATCGGCATACCTTATTATGTGCTCAATTTTCGAGAGATGTTTCAGAAAACGGTTGTTGATTATTTTATCGCCGAATACTCGGCAGGAAAGACACCCAACCCTTGTATCGCTTGTAATCGGTATGTAAAATTTGAAGGCTTGCTTCATCGAGCTAGGGAATTAGGGGCTGAATATGTGGCTACGGGCCACTATGCAATTATTGAATACAGTAAAGAATTAGGACGATACTTACTAAAAAAAGGGATAGACAATTCAAAAGACCAATCGTATGCGTTATATCATTTAAATCAGCACACCTTAAAGCATTTTATGATGCCGCTTGGTACTTATCATAAAACTGAGACAAGAAAAATGGCTAATGAATTAGGTCTATCGGTAGCTAATAAGCCGGATAGTCAAGAGATTTGTTTTGTCCCTAATGATGATTATAAGAGTTTTTTGGCTGAAAAGGCGCCTGCCGCATTAAAACCCGGTAAAATCGTAGATACTAAGGGAAATGTACTGGGTCAGCATCAAGGCTTGCCATTGTATACAATAGGTCAGCGCAAAGGTCTAGGCATTGCTGCCAGCCATCCGCTGTATGTTGTAGCTCTAGATACGCAAGCGAATACAGTAGTTGTAGGGAATGGAGATGAAGTTTTTGCTGATGAGCTAATAGCGGCTGATCTTAATTTTATTACTGTGGATCAACTAACACAGCCAATGATCGTTTCCGCGAAAATTAGATATAGTGCAACACCGGCACAAGCTGAAATAATTCCAATTGGTAATTATCAAGTTCGGGTTAAGTTTGAGCAGCCGCAGCGTGCTATAACGCCGGGCCAGTCGGTAGTATTTTATAATGATGACATTGTAGTGGGCGGAGGAATTATTCAACAAGCCGTGAGAAACACTAGATAAAAGTTCCTTTTTTAAACAAGCTTAATAAGTTCAGTGCTTTTTGGACATAATAAGCTTACGATCTGTAAGGAGGCCGTATAGTGCAAAAAGTTAGCAACTTAATTGGCCTACCGGTATTAGAAACTGTTACTGGTACGCAGATTGGAATGGTAGAAGAGGTTCTTTTGGACGTTGATCAGGCTGTTATTCGTGGTGTCATGATTGATAGTGAAAATTGGTTTTTTAAGGCTTTTGGCGTTAGTTTTGAGGATTTATTTAGTATCGGCCGGGACGCGTTAATGGTGCGCGGTTCTGAGGTAATTAAAGATTTGGCTGACCTATCTTCGTTGAGTAATATTTATCGACTGAAGGATCTTGTTAATAAGCAAATCTTTACTGAAACAGGTTTTATGCTAGGAGTATTGGTTGATGTAGTTTTTGACGCAGCAACGGGCGAAATCAGGTCATACCAAGTATCAGACAGTGTAATAACCGACCTATTATATGGACGCCAAACTATGCCTTTGCCACAAGCACAAGTTATTGGACAAGATAAGCTAATTGTTCCTGATGCAATGGCCAAACTGCTTCATGCCGAACAAATTGTGTGAGGTGTATTTAAGTGGTAACTTGTCCTGTTTGTGGTCGTAAGTCTATTGGTAAGGTCGGAATTGAACAGTATTATTGTTGGGACTGCTGTGTAGAGTTTGTTAATAAGGGACAAGACGTCACCGTATTTAATATTGCGGATGATGGAACGCTGACTCTCTTTGACGAATCATTTCAAGACACTGTTTAAATAATTTGAAGGGGTGGTATGATGAATAATGGTTTTTTTAAAGGATTAATTTGGGGAAGTGTTGTAGGAACAATATTAGGCGCCATCATAAGTCCTATGACTAAGCCGCAGAAGAAACCAATAGCCGAATTTAATGTCGACGCTATCGCCGATACTACCCAAGGACTGATGAGAAAAGCTCGCTATGCGCGCAGACGGCTTATGAAAAAATTAGACTAGTAGGTGGAGACCATTCGGTCTCCATTTTTATCGACTATACATTTGTAAAATATGTGAAAATTTTTGAGGTGTAGGCGTGGTAGTCACCAAACTAGTGGTCAGAGTAAGTCTAATTGTAGCAGTTTTGACGTTATGCGGTTATTTTCTTTGGTTGGTTAAAAGTGGCCTTTATCCATTTATAATTGCTTTATTTCTGGCATACTTACTTAATCCGGCTGTAGCGCATATTGAACAAAAAGGCTTTAGTCGGTCGTGGTCAATCATTATTGTATATAGTGTTTTATTTGGGGCCCTAACTTTGGGAGCAATTAAAATTGTACCAATCTTGATTAAAGAGCTGGAAAACTTTGCGAGAGAGATACCTTCGATGGCGGCAACAGGTCAGCAGCTATTAGAGCAGTTTCAAGCACAATATCAAAATTCGTCTTTGCCGTTTTCACTCCGGATTGCATTTGATAAAGCCTTATTAACATTAGAAAACGAGTTGCAAGGTTTCACAGCTTCAATTGTTGATGGAATAATTAACAGTGTAAGCTATTTTATCGGCATCGTAATAAGTCCTGTTCTAGCCTTCTATCTATTGCATGATTGGCGCGAAATTCGTGAAAAACTATTGCTGTTTATTCCTGGTAAATGGCGAAATCAAATTATTATTATTGTTAGGGATATTGATAAAGTACTTAACGGATTAATTAGAGGTCAGCTACTTGTGGCATTTCTCGTAGGCATATTAGTTAGTGCAGGTCTTTATCTGTTAAATGTAAGATTTGCGTTATTAATTGGAATTTTGGCAGGTTTGCTTGATATTATACCTTATTTCGGAGCCATAATCGGGGCGACTCCTGCAGTTACGTTAGCGTTATTACACTCGCCTATATTAGCACTCAAAGTAGTAATCCTATTCTTAATCATACACCAGCTAGAAGGCACGGTAATTGGTCCTAAGATACTTGGTGAAAGCGTAGGACTGCATCCGCTGTCGGTCATTTTTTTTGTTTTTGTCGGAGGCGAACTAGGTGGACTTCCCGGAATGCTGCTTGGGGTGCCAGTTGCAGCAATTGTTAAGGTTGTTTTTAGGCACTTGTATAAATTATTCGTTTAAGCACCATTTATTGACAATGATATCTTAATTATGTATAATTCCATAAGATGGTCCCTAAATGAACGTGGAGGTTGAATGTCTTGATTTATATGACTGGGAACGAGCTTCGTAAGAAATATTTGCAGTTTTTTGCTAGTAAAGATCACCTTATATTAAAAAGTTATCCGCTTATCCCGGAGAATGACCCTACCTTGCTATTAATCGGTGCTGGCATGGCACCGTTTAAACCTTTTTTTACCGGTAAAATGAAACCGCCTCATACAAGAATTTCTACCAGCCAGAAGTGTGTTCGGACTGGTGATATAGAAAACGTTGGACGTACAGCACGTCATCAGACTTTTTTTGAAATGTTAGGAAATTTTTCATTTGGCGATTATTTTAAAAAAGAAGCAATAGCTTGGGCTTGGGAATTCCTAACTGAGTGGCTTGAACTACCTGAGGAAAAGTTATGGGTTACAATCCATCCAACTGATGATGAAGCTTTTCAGATATGGAAACATGAGATCGGAGTTAAAGAAGACCGCATTATTAGATTGGAAGATAATTTCTGGGAAATTGGGCCTGGCCCATGTGGACCCTGCTCTGAAATATATATTGATTTAGGGGAAGAACGCGGTTGTGGAAGTCCTGACTGTGCCGTCGGCTGTGATTGCGATCGGTTCCTCGAGATTTGGAATTTGGTATTCACGCAATTTGATCGTGATGAACAAGGGAATTATCAACCGTTAGCTAAGAAAAACATTGATACCGGGGCAGGATTGGAAAGAATAGCATCAGTTCTACAAAATAAGCAATCGAATTTCGAAACAGATCTTCTGTTTCCAATTATCGAATACGCTGCTGAGGTGGCCAATGTTGCCTATGGGCAGGCAGCAAATAGTGATATTTCCTTAAAGGTAATCGGTGATCACGCCCGCAGTCTGACATTTATGATTTCGGATGGGATTCTTCCGTCGAATGAAGGCCGTGGGTATGTCTTAAGACGAGTTTTAAGACGCGCTGTTCGACATGCCCGGTTGCTCGGTATTGAGAAGCCATTCTTGGCCAAAGCTGTTGATGTTGTAGTTGGTATGTTTGAAGAACCATACCCCGATTTAGCTGAAAAGAAAGAATACATAAAGAAAGTAATACAGTTGGAAGAAGAACGTTTTCACGCTACTTTGGCCCAAGGAATGGAGCTTCTAAACGCCCAAATTAGTGAACTTAAAAAAGCCGGCAAGGCTACCTTAGATGGAGCGACTGCTTTTAAGCTTTACGACACTTTCGGCTTTCCGTGGGAATTAACTGCTGAAATTTTAAACGAGCATGGAATTGAACTTGACAAGCAAGCTTTCGATGCAGCAATGAGCGAGCAGCGCGAACGGGCTCGAGCTGCCCGTCGTGATAATGGCAATGTGATGGTAATTCCGGATATGTCCAACTTTAATTTTGAGCAGTTAGCAAGAGATGCCAAAGCTACCAGTGCCAATGTAGCACTAATGTGGAAAGACGGTAAAATCATTAATGAGGCTAATGACGGTGATGAAGTTGCCATTGTTCTTGATGTTACACCATTTTACGCAGAAGGAGGCGGCCAGGTAGGTGACTCTGGGTTAATCCGGGGAAGTATAGGCAAAGCAGAAATCGAAACGGCTAAAAAGCTGCCTAATGGTGCAATTTATCATGTAGGTCGGATCATGGAAGGTACAATAAAAACTGCTGAACAAGTAAAAATTGAATTAAATTGCCAACGCAGTCAAGATACAGCTCGCAACCATACAGCAACGCATTTATTGCATAAGGCTCTAAAGGAAGTATTAGGTGATCATGTAAATCAGGCGGGTTCATTAGTTGGGCCTGATAGGCTTCGGTTTGACTTTTCTCATTTCGCCCCAGTAACTGATGAACAACTTGCTCGAGTTGAACAAATTGTAAATAATGTAATACTTGAGAATGCAGGGGTAAGCGTTATCGAGACCACTCAGGAAATAGCTAAAGATATGGGCGCAGTCGCATTGTTTGGTGAGAAGTATGGCGATTTAGTTCGAGTAGTTATTGTTGATGCTTTTAGTAAGGAACTTTGCGGCGGTACTCATGTTGCAAATACTTCAGAAATTGGAACCTTTAGGATAATTTCTGAATCCGGAATTGGCTCAGGGATTAGAAGGGTAGAGGCAGTTACTGGCCGCGAGGCTATTAAATATACCCAATCAAGAGAGAATATCCTGCTTAAAATGGCGGAAATATTAAAAGCAAGGCCCGAAGATAGTATTAATAAACTTGAAGGGCTTATTGTAAAAGTAAAAGATCTTGAACATGAGATATCAGCTCTAAACGCTAAATCCGCTAAAGCCCAAGTTCAGGATATTCTTAAAAACTTGAAGGAATTTAATGGAGTACAATATGTTATTGCTCAAGTCAGTGTCAATGATATGGATAGCTTGCGCAATATGGCAGATTTGGTTCGTGATAATTTAACAAGTGGGGTTGTACTTTTAGGAGCTACTACTAATGATAAAGTCAATTTTGTTGCTATGGCGACCAAAGAAGCAACTGCCAAAAAGATTCACGCCGGAAATATTGTTAAAGAGGCGGCTAAAGTTGCCGGTGGCGGCGGAGGCGGGCGTCCGGATATGGCCCAAGCCGGTGGGAAAAACCCTCAAAAATTAAATGACGCACTTTTAGCAGCAGAAGAAATTATTAAACAACAACTAATGTGATATTTTTAGGTAGGGTGGGCTTAGCCCGCCCTCTTAATATAAACACTTTTAATAAGTGGAGGTAATTTCTAGGATAAGTAGAATATAATGGTATCAGTATGGGGATAATAACAGGGAGGAGGATGTATTATATGTCCAATTTATCCCAAGAAACCATGATGTTTAAGGTTGGCAGTGAAGAAAATAATGTGGCATCTGAAATTATAGGCACAGTTTTCCGAGCTCTTAAAGAAAAAGGCTATAATCCGATTAATCAAATTGTCGGGTACTTATTATCAGGTGACCCAACTTATATTACCAGTCATAATAATGCCCGAGGACTAATTCGTAAATTAGAACGGGACGAATTGCTTGAAGAGTTTGTCAGGGCTTATGTAAAAGGTAAGTAGTAATTATGACAAACAAATAATATACCTCTGTCGAGCAATTATATTTCGACAGAGGTAATTTTATTTTGGTTTGTATAGTAAAATTTCACATATTATGGAGGCACTATGAGAATAATAGCTTTAGATGTTGGGGACAAAACAATAGGAATAGCAGTAAGTGATGAGCTTGGTTTGACTGCTCAAGGAGTGGAAGTTATTCGTCGTACAAGCCAAGCTAATGATTTTAAGAGACTTAACGAGCTTATTGACAGCTACAAATCTGATACAGTGCTTATCGGCCTCCCTAAAAATATGAACGGCACAGTAGGGCCGCGCGGGGAATTAGTACAGCAATTTGCGGAAAAGATTGCAGAAACTTTTTCAAACCAAAAGGTAATTTTATGGGACGAACGTTTGTCAACTGTCGCTGCTGAGCGTGCTTTGATTTCGGCAGATGTAAGTCGGGCAAAACGCCGTAAGGTGATAGATAAGATGGCTGCTGTCTTTATTCTTCAAGGGTATCTTGATAGCTTGCCTCGCCAACATCTTCCTTGACAGGAAAGGTTTTCTAGGATACAATTTTACAAGACATCGAAAGAGTGAGGTGACAGTAATTGGCTGATATTGAAAAGGAAGACCTCGAAGAAATGGACGAAGATTTAATTGTAGTTATGACTGACGAAGAAGGTAATGAGTATTATTACCGTGAAGAATTGATAATTCCGGTTGAAGAAAAACGTTATGCTATTTTAGTACCAATTGAGATTGATGAAGAAGGCTGTGGCTGCGGTGATTCTGAATGCGGTTGCGATGATGAGATTGATGTCTTTATTGCTCGCATTGATACCGACGAAAATGGCGAAGAAATATACGTTGATCCAACTGATGAGGAATTCGACCAGGTTCGTCTGGCCTACGAAGAGCTCATGGTTGATGAGGAAGATGAAGCCTAGAGGCTTCATCTTTTTTTGCCTTAAAACTTAGATTTTGATGTGAAAAGGTTAAGCTGGGTTTTTCTAATCTTTTTGTGGTATAATACTTATCATAATAAAATGGACAATCTTTAGAATTTTTCCTACCCTAATTGTACAAAAGTGAGGTGTAATATATGTGGCATATTTTAAAGAACAAATCCAGCTCTGTTTTAATTGTGTTAGCATTCTTTCTTTTAATGGGAAGTATTATGTTTGGAATGGCTAAACCAGTTAGTTTAAATACCGAAGATCAGACTATAGTTACTATCGAACCAGGCATGTCAGCAAGCGACATTGGCGAGCTGTTATATAAAGAAGATATTATTAAAAGTGTAATTATGTTTCGTGTAATTGCAAAAGTCTATAATATCGAGAGTTCCCTGCAAGCCGGGGAGTACGCTATTTCTAGAAACATGACTACTGAACAAATTGTAAAAATGTTAGCGCAAGGCCAAACAGCCTATCGTCAGATTACTATACCTGAAGGCTATAATATAGACCAAATTGCTAAGCTTGTAGAACAGCAGAAAATTGGTGATGCTAGCAAATTCAAGGAGTTAGCTCAAAACTATGCACCGTATTCATATATGTCAGGCATTGGCGTAGCCTATAAGGCAGAAGGTTATATTTCTCCGAACACTTATCAAGTGCCACGTGGTACTACAGAAGAGCAACTATTGAAGATTCTTGTTAAAGAGTTTGATACTCAATTTACGCCTAGTATGAGAGAGCGAGCCTCTGAAGTCGGTTTGTCTATTTCAGAGGTTATCACGCTAGCATCATTGGTAGAAAAGGAAGCAAAACTTGACGGTGACCGACCAATTATTGCTAGCGTGTTTCTTAACCGATTGAAACAGGATATGCCGCTGCAGTCGTGTGCCACTATTCAGTACATTTTAGGCTATCCTAAGGCTGAGTTATCAATTAAAGAAACCCAAATTGAATCACCCTATAACACTTACCAGCACATGGGCTTGCCTCCTGGGCCAATAGCTAATCCAGGCAGGGCTTCAATTAATGCCGTGTTGTATCCTGCTGATACTGACTATCTTTATTTCGTAGCCGACAAAGAAGGAGCTCATCATTATAGTAAAAGCTATCAGGAACATCTTGAATTAATTGATAAGGTGCGAATTTAAATATGGGCGGATTGGACATGCTGTTAAAGAATATGGAAAATTATGCCCGTGAAAACAAAGTGCCGATTATTAATAGCCAAGGCGCAGATTTACTTGTCGAAACCGTAAAGACTTATCGACCGTCGTCAGTTCTCGAGATAGGTACTGCGATTGGCTATTCCACGCTACTAATTGCTCGCAATTCACCCAGTGCTAAAATAATATCAATTGAAATCGATCCAGATAGAGTTGCCCAAGCTGATACGTTTATTAGGCAAGCCGGCCTTTCTGACCAGGTAGACATTGTAGTAGGTGATGCCAATCAAGTTATTTCGACGCTGAATACCAAATTTGATATGGTATTTATTGATGCTGCTAAAGGTCAGTATCTTAACTACCTAGTAAAAGTAATGGAAAAACTAAATGATAATGCTGTGATTTTTACCGATAATGTCTTGTTTCGTGGAATGGTCGAAGGAGATATTGAAACGCCGAGGCGGTACCGAACAATTGTTAAAAGACTGAGAGAGTTTTTAGAATTTATTCATCAAGATTCGCGATTTTCAACATCGCTTTATCGCAGTGGTGACGGTATTGCTATTTCTATTTACCAAGGAGCGAAAGTCTTTGAAAAAACCTGAACTATTAGCACCCGCAGGAAATCTTGAAAAACTTAAAATGGCCCTTATTTATGGAGCTGATGCCGTTTATGTGGGTGGAGAGTCCTATGGATTAAGAGCGTTTAGCGATAATTTCAGTAATGATGAACTGAAGCAGGCAGTTAATTTTGCTCATAGTTTGAATAAAAAGCTTTATGTCACAGTTAATATTTTTCCTCATAACGAAGATCTTGAAAATTTGCCGCAGTATTTAAAATTTTTAGGCAGCATAGCGGTTGATGCTATTATTATTGCGGATCTTGGTGTATACCGATTTGCCAAAGAATTAATACCTCATGTGCCTTTGCATATAAGCACTCAAGCAAATAATACCAATTGGTCTTCAGTTCTTTGTTGGCAGGAACTTGGGGCTAGCAGAGTTGTTATGGCTCGGGAAATCTCTCTTGATGATATTAAAGTTATTAATCAAAAAGTAAATATTGAATTAGAAGCATTTGTGCATGGTGCTATGTGTATGTCGTATTCGGGAAGGTGTCTGTTAAGCAATTATTTTACCGGCCGTGATTCAAATCGCGGCCAATGTGCCCAGCCGTGCCGCTGGAAGTATCATTTAGTTGAGGAAAAACGCCCCGGACAGTATTTCCCGGTCTTTGAAGATGAGCGTGGAACATATTTTTTAAATTCAAAAGATTTGTGTTTGTTGCCGCACTTACCGCAACTAATTAATAGCGGACTCGATAGTTTTAAAATTGAGGGCCGCATGAAAAGTGTTCATTATGTGGCAACGGTAGTCAAAGTGTACCGGCAAGCTATAGACGCCTATTTTGCAAATCCTAGCAGTTTTATTGTAGCCCCAGAATGGTTAGAGGAGCTTAATAAAGTATCTCATCGCGAATATACTACGGGATTTTATTTTAATAAAACTACCAGTGATGATCAAATATACGGCTCATCTTCTTACACTCAAACACATGATTTTGTTGGCTTAGTTAAAGCTTACGATGAGAGTACGGGTATGGCTATAGTTGAACAGCGAAATAATATGAAAATTGGTGATATTATTGAGATTGCTCAGCCTAGTAAGCCTTGCTTTACGCAGATTCTTGAAAAGATGTATGATGAGAGCGGCCAATCTATTAGCGCAGCGCCGCATCCCCAGCAAATTATTTCAATACCGATGGACAAGCCAGTTGCGGAGTTCTCCATGCTGCGCAGAAGGGCTAAATTATGAACGATATAATTCATGTGCGATTAGATCCGACCTCTATTAATTATGTTAACAGAATTATGGAGGGCTATGAGTACTTGGGTGTTGTGACAACTGTAGACCGTAAGCAAGGAATCGTTGCAATTAGGGTTACTCCTGATACTTATAATGAAGTTAAAAAAATTTTAGCGAACTTACCCATAGTTTTAGAATATATTTAGAAAAAACGCCATAGTATATAATTTTGCCATGAAATGCCATACTATCACTGAGGTGACTGTATGGCATTAGTTATTTCAAGGATTTTTAAACTTATTATTTTTTTTGCGATAATAGGCTGTTTGCTAATGAGCAGATTGTTTTATTTGCAAATTGTTAACAACTCAAAACTTGCGATAGAAGGTCTTAGCGGTCGTGTACAAGAGGTGCCGGTTGAAGTAGCACGGGGTGCAATCGTAGATAGAAACGGCATACCCCTGACTAATACCGCTCAACGATTCAGTATTGTGGTTTTTCCGTCTCAGCTTGAAAATAAAGTAAAGGCTGCGGAAATACTGACAGATTTAATCAATGAATCTGGAGAAAGCCTGCTTCATAAAGTTGAAAAAGATGAGCGGCCATTTAAGTTAAAGACTGATATTGATTTGGATACAGCGAATAAAATTAATGAAGCAAAGATTCCTGGAATAATTGCTGTTGCCGAAAGGATGCGTTACGGTTATGGGTCATTGGCATCACATCTTACCGGATATATAAATACTGCAGATAATCGTGGTGTAAGCGGTATTGAGGGTTTATACGATGAATTGTTGCGGGGTAACGAGCCAGAATATGCAGCTGCTTTAGTTGATGCTACACAACAAATCATCCCTGGTTTGGGTTATAAGAGATTACGTTTAAGTGATGGTTTAGGCCCACATAATATTGTCCTAACTGTAGATTCGCGAATTCAGCTAATCGTCGAGCGGGTTATGGACAAGGGAGTCGGAAAGGGGGCAATAATTGTCATGCGTCCATCTACTGGCGAAATTCTAGCTATGGCCTCACGTCCTAACTTTAATGCTAATCGAATTGAGGATTATTTAAATGAGGATTCTGCTCCCTTGTTAAACCGCGCTGTAGCTGCTTATCAACCAGGCTCAGTTTTTAAACTGGTAGTTGCTGCAGCGGCATTGGAAAACGAAATTGTTAAGCCTTCTGACAAGTTTTTTGACCCTGGGTATATTGAGGTTAGCAATCTGAGGTTTAAAGGTTGGGATTTTGAACGGGGCGGTCGAGGTCATATAACTTTTGCGGAGGCCATGGCATATTCAAGCAACCCAATATTTATTGAAGTCGGTCTAAAAATTGGTGCCGAGAAATTAGTGAGTATTGCTGAAAAGTTAGGATTTGGACATCATACAAAATTGGAGTTTGACGGCGAGGCAGATGGTAATTTGCCTGATACGGATAGCATTTATCCCGGCGAGTTAGCTAATTTTTCAATTGGCCAAGGCGCTTTTGAGGCTACACCATTACAAATTGTGTCTCTTGTTGCTACAATTGCTAATGACGGAATAAAGGTAGATCCTTATGTCGTTAGCAAGCTGACCCGGCAGGATGGTACAATTGTCAATACCTACCGCGCATCGCGTGGCGTTCGGGTATTATCGAGAAGCACAGCATTGGAACTTAGGAAGATGATGGCTGCTGTTACTAAATACGGTACGGGTCAGGCCGCCTATGTGCAAAATGTTGGTTCGGCAGGAAAAACGGGATCGGCTGAAACCGGACATATTGATAAAAACGGCCAAGGCGTCAACCATGCTTGGTTTGCTGGATATGTACCTCTCGATAATCCGCAGTATGCGATAGTGGTTTTCGTGGAAGCGGGAATGTCTGGCGGTGACATTGCAGCGCCGATTTTCCGGGAGATTGCTGAGGGTATAATCAATAGCAAGTAGAAAGAAATGGATTGCTTGCAGGAAGATAATCTAAAAAGTCAAATATTAACTACCTAAGGCTCTATTTGCTTTTCGCATTAACCGGTTTTATGAAGTGTATAATAACTATAGATTGCGCCTAGGAGGATTTTATAAATGAACTACGTGGAGGTTGCTAATAATGCTGTAGATATCGCCAAAAAGGTTGGTGGTTATGCGGCTGAGGCTTATATTCTTGACGCTAAAGCATTAACTATTGAAATTGCAAACCAAGAAGTAGAGACAATGAAGTTTGCCGAGGACAGTGGAATTGGAATACGTATTTTTTCAAAGGAAGGTAAAGTTGGATTTGCCTATTCAACTAATCTTAATGCTATAGAGGACGTGGCCCGTCAAGCGTTAAACAACAGTTATAAGAGTTTTGCCGATAAAAGTAACGCTTTACCTAAGTTAACACAAAAAATAGATAGTATGGATTTACTTGATAAAAAAATTGCCGCTGCAACAATTGAGGAGAAGATTGATCTTGCCAAGCAAGTTGAAATGGCAGCTCGTAAAACTGATAAACGGGTAACCCGCACCGAGCGTTGCGGGTATCAAGATGCCGAATATGGAGTAGCTTTGGCTAATTCTAACGGGACGTCAGTGTATTATCGTTCTGGTTACTGCGGGATATATGGTATTCTGCTTGCCGAAAAGGATGGCGATGTTCAGACAGGTTCTGGCATTAGCTTCAGTCGCAATTTTGACGTATTGAATGCTGATTTTGTCGGCCAAGAAGCTGCTCAAGATGCTACGATATTACTTGGCGCGAAAAGTATTGGAACTACTAAAGCTATGCTGGTTTGTACTCCCAAAGTTGCGACAAGTTTCTTTTCTATACTTATACCAGCGCTTTGCGCTGACTCAGTACAGAAGGGAAGATCGTTATTTAGGGATAAGGTAGGCCAAAAGGTAGTATCATCCCTAATCAATTTAGTCGATGATGGCAATCTGGCCGACGGGATTGCGACTAGTCCTGTCGATGGAGAAGGCGTTCCGACTCAACGGACACATCTGATTGTCAACGGAACGTTAAATGGCTACCTACACAATGCGTATACTGCAGCAAAGGACAATGTTGTAAGTACCGGTAATGGGAGCCGCAGCTCCTTTAAGAGTTTGCCTGAAGTGGGTTCTACTAATATATTCATACAGGCTGGAAATACGAGGCGCGAAAAACTCATTCAGGAGGTTGACAATGGCTTTTACGTTACTAGTGTTATGGGGATGCATACTGCCAATCCTATATCAGGCGATTTTTCTATCGGAGCAGCCGGTGTTTGGATAAAAAACGGCAAATTTGCTCAGGCCGTACGAGGCGTTGCCATTGCGGGAAACATCCTGGAACTTTTCGGACAGATAGACGGAATCGCTGATGACCTAAGATTCTATGGATCGAAAGGTGCACCCACAATTAGAATAAGTAATATAACGGTCAGCGGAAGTTAGCTAAATTTTAGGTACAAGATATTCTAGGCAAATTAATCAAATTGTGGTAAAATATCAAAGTTAATATAAAGCAGTCGAAAGGCATGGCTATATGACAAAAAAACTACGTATATTAGTCCTTCATGGACCAAATTTAAATCTGCTTGGTAAGCGTGAGCCTAGTATATATGGCACGCTTACACTTGATGAAATTAATGAAAAGATTACTCAGCGGGCCAACAATCTAGGTATTGACGTTGATTGTATTCAGACTAATCATGAAGGTATAATGGTCGATGCAATTCAGCAGGCAGCTGATTGTTATAATTGTTTAATTATCAATGCAGCAGCTTTTACTCACTATAGCATAGCCATTCGAGATGCCATAGCTGCCGTTAATTTACCAACAATCGAAATACATTTGTCAAATATTTATAAACGTGAGGAATTTCGTCATCATTCTGTAATATCTGCCCTTGTAAACGGGACAATCGCTGGATTTGGTGTACATAGTTATCTTTTAGCTATAGATGCAGCAGTAAGCTTGATGAGGCGGTGATGGTGTGACAAAAGATAGGCTAAAAAGGTTACGCGCTTTTATGGTTGATTATGGTTTAGCAGCAGTAATTGTTAATAATCCGGAAAATCGCCGTTACTTTAGCGGGTTTACTGGTACAGCCGGAATGTTACTGATTACAAGAAAAAAAGGTTTTTTAATAACTGACTTCCGTTATATTGAACAAGCTAGGAATCAAGCTGATTGTTTTGAGATTGTAAAACACGGCAATAGCATCTATGAGACACTGGCAGAATTGGCTAAAGATCATCAATTAGAAAAAATCGGTTTTGAAAGTGATTTTACTACTTACTCGACCTTCCAAAACTTTACTAAAGTGATTCAAGAAAATACTTTAGTACCGGTTATGTTGGATGATTTGAGGGCTGTTAAAGATGACAATGAGATTAAGTTAATTCGGGAAGCTGTTAAAATTGCTGATGATGCATTTTCATATATTTTATCAATCTTGAAACCAGGCATTCGCGAGCGGGATATTGCTCTTGAGTTGGAATATAAGATGCGTCAGTTAGGTGCGGAAAAAGCTGCATTTGATATAATAGTTGCCTCAGGTATTCGCGGGGCGCTGCCTCATGGCGTTGCATCCGAAAAAATAATTGAGCCTGGCGACTTTGTAACAATGGACTTTGGCGCTGTATATAAAGGTTATCATTCAGATATTACAAGAACCGTATGTGTGGGTAAGGCAAATTCTAGGCAACGGGAAATCTATGATATAGTCCTTAAAGCGCAATTGGCGGGCTTACAGGCAATTAGATCAGGCAATTCTTGTAAGGATGCCGATTTTGCTGCCAGAACTATAATCCAAAATCATAAATATGGCGAATATTTCGGCCATGGGTTAGGCCATGGCGTTGGTCTTGTTATACATGAAGAACCTAGACTATCACCATCTAATGTTGAAGGTTCTCTCGAAGAATTTATGGTTGTCACTGTTGAACCCGGTATTTATATTCCCGAGTGGGGCGGTGTCAGAATTGAAGATACGGTAATTGTTACTGCACACAATGTTGAAGTTTTGACAAAAAGCAGTAAACAGCTTATAGAACTAGATTTTTAATTGGGGGTAAGGCAATGATTTCAAGTAATGATTTTCGTACAGGTGTGACTATTGAAATTGACAATGATGTATGGCAAGTAGTTGATTTTCAACATGTTAAGCCAGGTAAAGGTGCTGCTTTCGTGCGGGCTAAATTAAAGAATATGAGAACAGGCTCTGTTGTGGAGCGTACGTTTAACCCCAGTGAGAAGATACCTAAGGCACATGTTGATAATCGCCAAATGCAATATCTTTACGAGAGTGGCGGCATGTACGTTTTTATGGACAATGAGACATATGAGCAAATTGAGCTAGATGGCGATACACTTGCTAATGCCATTAACTTCCTTAAAGAAAATATGACTATCTCAATTATGATGTTCCAAGGAAATATTATCGGAGTTGACCTGCCTAACGCAGTCGAACTGGAAGTAATTGAAACAGACCCCGGTATTCGAGGCGATACCGCTACTGGTGGCACGAAACCGGCTAAACTTGAGACAGGCTATGTAGTGAAAGTTCCATTATTCATTAATGTTGGTGATGTTCTACGGGTTGATACCCGCAGCGGTCAATATATTGAACGTGCATAAAGTTCAGACATTCTTGGCGTAAGCCGAGAATGTCTGGCTTTTTTTTGTATTATGAATTTACCGAAGTTTGGACATAATATCAGTATCGCGCTTAACATTTGTAAAGGGGGGGTATATATTTATGGCAAATATTAAGGAAAAGGTTGCATATTTACAAGGTTTAACAAAAGGACTTAATGTGAGTGACGCCTCATCAGAAGGCAAGTTGATTTTGAATATTGTTGATGTACTAGATGATATGGCAGAAGAAATTCAAAACGTGAATTTGGTACATGAAGATCTAGAAGATTATGTTGAAAGTATTGATGAAGATTTAACAGAGCTGGAAGAAGAAGTTTATGAAGATATGTATGATGTTGATGAAGATTACGTTGAAGTAGAATGCCCGTTTTGTCATGAAAGTGTAGCCTTCGAATCTGAGTTGCTTGATGACGAGGATGCTGTTGAAGTTACCTGTCCACATTGCGGTGAAGTAGTTTATGACAATGTGATTGATCTAGATGATGTCGATATCGATATGAATTCACATGCGCTTAGAAATAGTATTCACCCTGGAATATAAGTGATAAAAAAATCCCGGAATCCTCCGGGATTTTTTTATGCCTCTCAATAATGAAAAAAATAACTATTAAGCTAAATGATGGAATAAAGTTATTTTTTAATCCATATCTATGTAAAGAAAGGATGGGTGAAGAATGAGCATCACTGAAATTATAAATGATCAGATATTTCCAATATTACCGCCCAATATAGGTACATTACTTAAGCGTATTCCGGAAAGCCATCTGGCAGCTGTAACAGAAATAAGACTGCGTATTAATAAACCGCTTATGCTGATCGTTGGTTCAGAAGATTATATGATAAGTTCCACCGGGAGTCTTGTTGGCGAAACTCGGAATGCTTACTTTTGCACAAATGATGATATTAGTCGCACATTTCAGCTAATAAGTAAAAATTCAATTTATGCATTGGAACAGGAATTAAAGATGGGATTTTTAACGGCGAGAGGCGGACACCGGATTGGCCTAACTGGACAGGCCATTATTGTCGATGGGCAGCTGAAAGCAATTAAAAACATCAACTCGTTAAATATTCGACTGGCTCGTGAAGTTAAGGGGTGCTCTTGTCTTGTCTTACCGCACATTGTAAAAAATGGTAAGCGGGTTTTGAGTACCCTGATAATATCTCCCCCGCGCTGCGGAAAAACCACAATCTTGAGGGATATAATTCGAAATTTGAGCACTAGAAGCAGCGCCTTTGTTGGCGTTCAGGTCGGTGTTGTAGATGAACGGTCAGAAATTGCAGCTAGTTTAAATGGTATTTCAACAGTCGACTTAGGCGATAGAGTTGACGTCCTTGATGGCTGTCCAAAATCAGAGGGGATGCTAATCCTAATCAGATCGATGTCACCGCAGGTGATCGCTACCGATGAACTTGGTCGGGAAGAAGACGCCTACGCCGTTCGTGAAGCTTTAAATGCAGGTATCAGCGTTATTGCTACAATACACGGGCGAAGTGTTGCTGAAGTTATGGAACGCCCTTATGTTGGCCAGCTGATTAAAGCAAAGTATTTTGAACGTTACATTATTTTAAGTGATACCCCGACTATTGGAACTATTCAAGAAATTGTGGATGCTAGGACTGGAAACATATTATATCAGCATAAGACGGGGGTCAAAGCATGTGGCTGAAAATTATCGGAGCAGTATTTGTAATAATAGCAGGTACTAGTCTTGGATTTATGTTAGCAAATCGCTGTAGTGAACGGCCAAGGCAAATTCGGCAGATTATCAGCTGTATCGGGTCGCTCAAAACGTATATTGGATATATTTCTTTACCGCTTTCTGAAGCCTTACGTAATTGTACCAATGGTACTTATGGCGCAGTTAACAATCTGTTTCAGAACATGGCATTGATACTTAGTGAGAATGGCTGGATGACGCCGCAAGAGGCTCTAAACCAGGCTATAAATGAAACAAATATGTTGGCCCTAGAACGACCAGAGCTTGAAATTCTTGCTGCTCTTGGCGCTAATTTAGGTTCAACTAGCCGAGAGGAACAGAAGACTTATCTTGATATGGTTCAAGAACAACTAGCCAAAATTGAGCAAGATGCTATTAGGTTACGTGATCACAATTCGAAGATGTATAGATATCTTGGTATTTGCGGGGGGTTAGCGATAGTTATTGTGCTAATTTGATAAAAAGGGGTGAGAGGAAATGGGTTTAGATTTGCTATTTAAGATTGCTGGAGTAGGGATATTAGTTTCAGTTTTCCATACGGCGCTTAAGCAGGCTGGTAAAGAAGACATGGCCCACTTGTGTACGTTGGCAGGCTTTACTATAGTGTTATTTTGGGTTGTGCAGCTATTAGGACGCTTGTTCAACACGGTACAGGATGTCTTTAAGTTGTTCTGAGGGGTGTAAAAATGTGGATATAATTCAAATAGTTGGCCTAGGATTCGTAGTAACACTATTAATCATGATTGTCAAGCGCGAACGACCAGAAATAGCTGTGCAATTAAGCTTAGCTTTAGTAAGTATTATATTTTTGCTTGTGTTAAGTAAAATTGGTGTCGTTTTAAATTTATTTCGAGATTTGGCTGAAAAAGCTAACATAAGTTATACATATTTGAATACTATTTTGAAAATTATCGGTATTGCCTATATAACAGAGTTTGGTGCGCAGGTTTGTCGTGATGCTGGTGAAGGGGCAATTGCGGGTAAGATAGAGTTTGCCGGCAAGGTATTTATCATGATTTTGGCAATTCCGATAATTGCCTTAGTACTTGATACCATCGTTAGATTGATTCCATGAGGTGGAGAATGGGAATGAGAATCTATATAATGGCTGTGCTATTTTTAATTGTCTTCTCAGCGGGAGCGTTTGCCGCTCCAGTTGATAATGACGAGCTTGCTAACGATCTTTTTAAAAAACTATCACCGGACGAGGTAAATAACTTCATTACCAAAGTTAATAATGAATTGCATCAAGATATTCCTTTGCTTACGAGTACCACCGTAAAAGAGATTGCCAGCCATGGAATTAGTTTCGATGGTCAGAGCCTTTGGCAGATTTTTATCAATAAATTATTTAAAGAATTTGCAGCAAATCTTCATCTGCTTGGTAAGTTGTTGTTTCTAGCGGTATTATGTGCAATGCTGCAAAACTTGCAAAATTCATTCAATCAATCAGGCATATCACTTCTTGCATATAGTCTCTGCTATATATTCTTAGCAGTAATTGCTTTAACAGCCTTCTGTAATGCTTTAAATCTTGCCCGTGAGACTGTCGGTTATATGGTAGGCTTCATGCAGGCGTTGCTTCCCCTTATGATAACTCTGCTTACCGGTGTCGGTGCAATTACATCTGCAGCTTTATTTACGCCGTTAATGCTCTTTGTTGTTGCTACAGTAAGTATAGTGGTAAAGGATGTTGTATTACCCCTTTTACTATTAACAGCCACTCTTGAGTTTGTTAATTATCTGACTGATAAATATCGTTTAAACAATCTAACGGGAATTATTAAACAAACAGGAATGATCGTGCTTGGTTTTACCATGGTAATTTTCATCGGAATTATCACTATTCAGGGTGTAGCCGGGGGGGTAGCTGACGGGATTACTTTGCGGACTGCGAAATTTGCAACGGCAACTTTCGTCCCGGTTGTTGGTAAAATGTTTGCCGACACTGTTGAATTAGTAATGGGAGCTTCACTGCTATTAAAGAATGCAATAGGTATATTTGGTGTAATGGCGGTCTTGTTAATTTGTGCCTTTCCGTTGATTAAACTCTTATCTTTAGTTGCAATAATTAAAATAGCTGGTGCTCTTGTCCAGCCGATGGGCGATGAGAAGATGGCCAAATGCCTAGATGCCATGGGGAATAATCTCTTATTAGTTTTTGCTTGTGTCTTAACGGTTGCCTTAATGTTTTTTTTGGCCATAACAATGATAATTGGCGCCGGCAGTGTAGCAATGATGCTAAGGTAATACAAACAGTGCGGGCGGAGGGGTATAATGATAGCTTTTGTATCAGCTTGGATTAAGGATATAATACTTGTTGTCTTGTTTGCTGCCTTTATGGAATTACTGCTGCCTAGCAGCAGTATGCAGCGGTTTATTAGGGTAATAATGGGGCTATTCATAATGTTGACGATCCTGAATCCTGCGCTTGACGTAATTCAAAATCATCTGGCATCGGGGCAGGAATTATCGGCGGTAACTACTGCACTAAACAATTCAGTTAGTAGTAAAAATGTAACAAATTCAATGAGTGATGAACGAGATAAGCTGGCATATGAGTTATATAAGAATGAGTTAGCCAAGCAAGTTAGAGCAATAGTCACTAACTTAGACGGTGTTGCTGATGCCAAGGTAGCTGTAGATGTAACTACTGCTGATGGGTTAATGGCAGGTTCGATAAAGAATCTTACTGTATATGTTAAGCCTGGGATAGCTGCGAACGGCCAGAAGATTTCACCTATTCATAAGGTTAACGTTGGTGGAGAAAACGTTCAGGTTGACGGAGTACAAGAGCTTAGACCGCAGTTAGTTAATAAGATAAAACACTCAATATCAGAGCTATATCAGCTTTCTGAAAGTAAAATTGACGTACAATTACTATACTAAAAGGAGGGGAAAAACGAATGAACGGATTTAGTTCATTTATCGAAAATTCAAAAAAATTGTGGCCGAGCAAATTAATTCGTGAAGGCGCACTAAATACCCGGTTGCTGTTACTCGGGATTCTTGGTGTTATTCTTTTACTGATCGGCAGTGTGTACGATGGACAAATGAGCAAGAATAATATTGATAAGCCTAGTGAGATGCTCAAGACTGTGCCGGTACCTTCAGTTAATCGCAGTTATGAAGAAGTTTTAGAGGCAAAGATGTCTAATCTTCTGTCGCAGGTAAGAGGGGCGGGATCCGTAGCAGTTAGTATTACGCTTGAAAGTAGTGCGACTCAGGAACATGCTAAGAATATTGTAAAAGAGACCAGGACTATTCAGGAGAAGGACACCACCGGCGGAATAAGAACAACTGTAGAGACTAAAGAGAACCAGCAGATATTACTTGGTAAAGAAAATAGCGTTGATAAGCCTGTAATGGTACGGGAAGTGAAACCTATCATAAAAGGTGTGCTCGTAATAGCGGAAGGAGCATATGATTCTAGTGTTAAAGCAAATTTGACGAAGGCAGTAGAGGCAGGATTGGGAATTCCTTCTTACAAAATAACGGTGCTGCCGCAAAGAAAGTGAGGTATTATAGATGAAAGTTGTTGCTTTTATCAAAAACAAAAAAGCTATACTTAGCTGTATAGCCGCAATGGTAATTATACTGCTGGGGGCGTTTGCTTTTGTATTTACCGACCAAGATAAAACCGGAGCTAAGGTAGATCGGTCTAACGCAATCCAAGTAGCAAAATCTCTGCCGGCTGAGCAAGTAATACCCGTCGCAAGTCCAGATTTTTTCACCGAATATCGCTTAGAACGTGATAAGATTCGAAGCGAACGATCCGACCTATTGCGCGAAAGTATCAAATCAGCTACATCTGATGAAGCAAGACAAAAAGCTCAAGACATTATGCTTAAGATGGTCATGGATAAGCAGCGGGAAACTGAAATAGAGAGCTTAATTAAGGCACGGGGATTTGCCGACGTGCTAGTATTTATTAAGGAAAACTCAGTTAGCGCTGTTGTGAAAACATCGTCTCTATCGCGAGAGGAAGTAGTCCAAGTGGCCGACGTAATAAGTCGTGTAGCCGGTGTTAAAGCCGAGGATATTACAATAAGCGCCAAGCCTTAAAGTTAGGTATATTTTTTCTATAGTGGTCAGGATAGTGGTTTGTAAAGATGGAAAATCTTTGTTATAATATGTATATTCACAACAGGTGTATTCTGACATAAAGAGTTTTTTAACGTTTAGTTACTAAAAAAATTGTATTTGAGAAAGAGGAAATTACTGATATAATTTCTGGAATACTAAAATAGTTTTATAGTATATTGTCGTAAGCTGACTTCGGATTGGAGGGGTGTACTTGGAAAAGCGAGTTGAAAGATTAGAACACAATGATGTAGGCTCAATTCGTATAGCTGATGAAGTAGTAGGTATTATCGCTGGTTTAGCAGCTACCGAGGTTGATGGAGTAGCTGGTATGAGCGCCGGTTTAGTTGGCGGTATTGCTGAAATGTTAGGTAAAAAGAACCTAGCAAAGGGTGTTAAAGTAGAAGTTGGCGAACGTGAGGCTGCTGTAGACTTATATATTATTGTAGAATTTGGGGTGCGCATACCAGATGTTGCACTAAAAGTCCAAGAAAACGTTAAAAAGGCTATTGAATCAATGACTGGACTCGAAGTTGTTGAAGTTAATATCCATATCCAAGGGGTCGGTTTTAGTCCGGAGGGGAAAGATGAAGATATCCGGGTGCGCTAGAAAGGAGTAATTTATGGGGATTTTTGACCGTATTATACTGTCTATTTATACATTATTACTGACCTTTTTATCAGTGGGTGTAATGTTAATCGCTTTACGCCTAATTTCTTTAGATTTAGTTTGGACAAGCCTTAATCGTATATATGGCCAATGGGAAGCGGCATTAATTGGAGCTGTGTTTCTCTTAGTCAGTATCCGTTTGATGTTGGCAGGCTTACGGACAAAGCACAACAAGGGGACTATTGTCCATCACAACGATTTTGGTGATGTACATATAACACTTGATGCAGTTGAAAATTTGATTGAAAAGACTGCCAGACATGTTCGTGGTGTGCGTAGCGTTAAAATTAATATTGAACGTAGGAGCAGCAATTTGTTTGTTACAATTAGAGCGATTATTAGTCCGGAGAGTAATGTTCCTGATGTTTCGAAGGATATTCAGCAAAGGGTGCATGACCATATAAAGAGTACAGTGGGTATAGAATTAGCCGATGTGCGAATATTAGTTGAAAATATCTCAAATGATTTTAAACCAAAGCAGCGTGTTGAATAGAAGGGAGTAATAATATGGATGCGAAACTGTGGGAGGAAATCTGGCAAAATCACAGCGGCAAAATTGTTGGTGCTGTGGCTGGATTGCTAATCGGTATTTTTATTATTGCTTTCGGCTTTTTCCGTACGCTATTAGTGTTGCTCTGCGTAGCTGCTGGCTATATCGTCGGGAAACGAATTGATGAGAAAGAGGAGATTACCGATATCCTTGATCGGCTCTTACCGCCTGGCTACCGTCGCTAATTAGTCGAATCACTATGGAGTGGTTAAGAAAAGAGGGATAATATGAGTCGTAGAAAAGCCAGAGAAGTAGCTTTGCAAGTACTATTTCAATTAGATTTCAATACATCAAGTAAAGAAGAGGCGTTAGAGGCTGTTGTCTTAGAAACAGGTCGGTTGTCAGGAAATGCCCAGAAATATGCTATTGCTCTAATAGAAGGAACTCAGTCCAACCGAGCAATGATAGACGAAATTATTTCAAGTGTATCTTCTGATTGGAAACTTGGCCGAATGGCTAGTGTGGACCGTAATATTGTCAGGATAGCTATTTATGAGATGAAGTTGGCCGATGAACGGATTCCGCCCAACGTGGTAATAAATGAGGCTGTTGAACTAGCCAAAAAGTTTGGGTCAGATGAATCTGGCCGTTTTGTTAACGGTATACTTGGAACATTAGTAAAGGATCATGAAAAATGAATTTCATTTTAGGTATAGATACCAGCTGTTATACAACATCATTAGCAATCATGGATGAAGGTGGCAGACTTATTGCTGATGCCCGTAAACTTCTAAGTGTTAAAAGTGGTAACCGCGGCCTCTCGCAATCTGAAATGGTATATCAACACACGCGAAATCTCCCACTCCTATTTGAACAAGTTTTTGATAAGTTTGATACACCTATTAGTCTCAAAGCAATAGGTGTATCGGCTTGGCCACGACCTTTGCCGGATTCTTATATGCCGGCATTTCTTGTTGGTACAGGATTTGCCCGGGCATTGGCGATTACTGACAAAAGTAGACTCAAGCAGGTTAGTCACCAAGAAGGACATATTTTTGCTGGCATATGGTCGGCTGGTGGGCCGAGAAGCAACAACTTCTTGGCCATTCATATGTCTGGGGGAACTACTGAGTTGCTGAAAATAGAGCGTTCAGAAAGAAAAACGCATATTGAACTAATTGGCGGAAGTAAGGATTTAAATGCTGGGCAAATGATTGACCGAATAGGAGTACTTATGGGATTACCTTTCCCGTCTGGAGCACATCTTGAAGAATTAGCTAAATATAATAAAGGAGCACCGGCCATGATCCCGTCATCAGTTCAAGGGTTAGAAGTTAGTTTTTCTGGCCCAGAGACCCATGCAATTAGGCTAATTAAAGGCGGGGCAACTCACGAAGCTGTTGCCGAAGGGGTTCAGCTCTGTATTAGTCAGTCCTTATCAAGATTAATTAGAACTGCAGTTAAAGCGACGGGCTTAAAAGAAATATTACTGGTTGGCGGGGTATCTTCCAATCAATACATTCGCAATTATATTGAGCAAAATGTCCGTGATTTAGGCATAAAAGTATTCTTACCTGAAAGACAATATAGCTCTGACAATGCCGTAGGGGCGGCTTTCATGGCACTGATCGGTTAGCATCATAGAAAAATGGTCTCGGAGGTTTTTCTGGTTTGTTGTAGGTGGCCTGTGCGGATAATTAAGCAATAGACAAGGCCGCAGATATTAACCATTACCAGACTTTTGTCTGGTTTTTTTTATGTATCTGTTATATTATTAGACTGTGTATATATATACACATGTTCCCAATATTGTCGAGATTTGATGGTGATTTTTAAATTGAGTATTTTAACGGTAGGAGATCTGACCAAGTATATAAAGTCAGTTTTTGATCGAGATGAAAAACTTGTATCTGTGTTTGTTCGAGGTGAGATTTCGAATTTTAAACAGCATTACTCCGGACACTGTTATTTTACCTTAAAAGATAATGAGGCAGTAATCAAAGCAGTTATGTTCAAAAGCAGAGCCCAATATTTAAAATTTGCTCCCTGTAATGGTCTAAAGGTAATTGCTTATGGTCGGGTTACTATATACGAACGTGATGGGCAGTATCAGCTTTATGTTGAGCAGCTTATGCCGCAAGGTGTAGGAGAACTTAGTTTGGCCTATGCTCAACTAAAAGAAAAACTTGAGCAAGAAGGCTTGTTTGAGCCGGCTAGAAAACGTGAACTTCCATTTCTGCCCAGAGCTGTCGGGGTAATAACGTCGCCTACCGGTGCTGCTGTTCGCGATATATTAACTGTTGCAAAACGCCGCCATCCTGGGATTCCGCTTTACCTGTATCCTGTTCAAGTCCAGGGCAGTGAAGCACCAGGACAGATTTGTAAAGCTTTAAAAATCCTGAATAAATTAAAGAATGTAGAGGTTATTATCATAGGCCGCGGAGGCGGTTCGATTGAGGAATTATGGTCTTTTAACGATGAAAGAGTCGTTCGTGCTATTGCTGACTCAGTTATTCCGGTAGTTTCAGCAGTTGGGCATCAGACCGACTTTACATTGGCTGATTTTGCCGCTGATTTGAGAGCTGCTACTCCTTCACAAGCTGCTGAAATTGTTATTCCTGATGCAAAAGAACTGTCACGTTATGTATTAAGTCTAAAAAATGCGGTTGAGTCGGCTATGCTTAATATACTTAAAAAGAAACGTACTAGGCTTGAACATTGTTTGGATAGTTGGGTTTTTACTTGCCCTAGAGATATAATTACTGATCGGCATCAGCAGTTAGACAATCAGACCCAAAGACTTTCACAAGCTGTTAGCAAAATATTTATGGCAAAAAAAGAGCATTTTAAAGTAGCAACTGGCAAACTGACTGCTCTTAATCCGCTCGCGGTGTTGTCGCGCGGCTATAGCATTGTGGAAACTACCGAAAAAGTTTTAATAAAAAAGGCTAATGATGTAGCAATAAACCAGGAAATTGATATCGTATTACACGAAGGGCAAATTAGGGCAAAGGTGACTAATACGGAGGAGACGTCAATATGGCAAGAAAAAAACAAGAGCAATGTATAGAGGATACAATTAGCTTCGAGGACGCATTGAGTAAGCTGGAAGCTATAGTTAAACAACTCGAGCAAGGAGATCTTTCGCTTGATCAGTCTCTCGATCAATATGCACAGGGAGTACGGTTGTCTCGTTTGTGCTTGGCTAAGTTAAACTCGGCTGAAGATAAAATAACCAAAGTAATTACAGAAGCTAATGGAAAAATCGTGGAATCTAATTTGGACTTTCAGGAGGAGGAGTAATGTTTAAACAATATTGTCAAGAACGCTGCAAATTGATTGACCAGCAGCTTGCTAAACTGATGCAAAGCAATAACGTACACGAGGCAGTAATATTTGATGCAATGCAGTATAGTTTATTTGCTGGCGGTAAAAGGTTAAGACCGCTCCTATTGATGGCGGCTGCTGATGCTGTTGGCGGCAACGGCCAGAAATACCTTCGGATTGCCTGCGGTCTAGAAATGATTCATACATATTCACTTATACATGACGATTTACCGGCCATGGATAATGACGACTACAGGCGCGGAAAACTAACTAACCATAAAGTCTTTGGTGAGGGAATCGCAATTTTAGCCGGTGACGGACTTTTGACGCATGCTTTTGATGTCATGTTGTCACAGACAGAGGTTAAACCGAGTCGATTAATCCAAGTTATTCGTGAAATTAGTAATGCTGCCGGTCCCTGCGGAATGGTTGGTGGACAGGCTGTTGATTTAGTATCCGAAGGAAAAATTCTAGATCATGAAACGGTGAAGTTTATGCACCAGGCAAAAACAGGTGCTTTATTTAAAGCAGCCATAAGAGCAGGGGCTCTTTTATCTGATACTGATGACGTTAAATTGGCTGCTTTGACTAAATTTGCAGATTGTTTCGGTCTCGCTTTTCAAATTACTGATGATATTCTGGATGTTGTGGGCAATCAGGATAAAATTGGCAAGCCTATTGGCAGCGATATTAGAAATCAAAAAGCCACTTATGTGACATTATATTCTTTAGAAGAAGCGCAAAAGATGGCCAGACAAGTAGTCGACGAGGCGCTGGATACCCTCCGTGGCTTTGGACCGGAGGCAGAGATGCTGCGTAATTTTATTACCTATCTTTTAGCGCGTGAAAACTGAGGTGAACATTTTAAATGCCGGAATTTGCATTGATCAAACAAAACGTTGTATTAATGGCAGCAGCTACGGCATGGTTTAGTGCTCAAATACTTAAAACAATTTTTAATTTTTTTAAGTATAAAAAATTTGATGCTGAACGTTTAATTGGGGCAGGTGGAATGCCAAGCTCTCATACTTCTTTAGTTGTTGGTCTGTCCTCCTCGCTTGGACTGACCGAAGGGTTTGACTCGTCGATGTTTGCAGTTTCGCTTGTGTTGGCAGGTATCGTCATGTATGATGCTGCCGGTGTGCGCCGTGCGGCTGGAAAGCATGCAAAGATTATCAATAAGTTAGTTAGGCACACTCGTGCCGAAAAAACCGTCCGCGATATAAAGCTTAAAGAATTACTGGGTCATCATCCAATTGAAGTTTTAGCCGGTGCTATCCTAGGGATGGCAGTGGCCTATGCTTTCAATCTATATTGGTGATATTATAGCATTATGATATAATTAGACATGATTATTGGGTGCAGTGGGAAAGAGGGGAACCTATTGAACAGTTTACTAAATAGCATTGCTAACCCCCAAGATATAAAAAAGTTTACGGTAGCCCAACTAGAAAAGCTTGCAGGTGAAGTTCGTGAGTTGCTTATACGTACAGTAGCCCAAACAGGCGGGCATTTGGCTTCAAGCCTAGGTGTTGTAGAACTGACGCTAGCACTTCACCGTGTCTTTGATAGTCCGCGAGATAAATTTATTTGGGATGTAGGCCATCAAGCCTATGTTCATAAAATACTTACTGGCAGACGCGAAGAGTTCGGTACTCTCCGTACATTAGGCGGGATTAGCGGTTTTCCTAGACGTACTGAAAGTGAGCATGATGCATTTGGCACAGGCCATTCAAGCACTTCCATCTCAGCCGCTTTAGGAATGGCCTGTGCCCGCGACATAATGGGAGAAAAGAATGAAGTACTTGCCATTATTGGTGACGGTTCATTGACGGGCGGCCAAGCCTATGAGGCGTTAAACCACGCTGGTGATCTTGGGACAAACCTTATTGTGATATTAAATGATAACGAAATGTCGATTGCAAAAAATGTTGGGGCAATGTCAGATTATCTGTCTAAGATGCGTACTGCTCCTACTTATGCTAAGGTGAAACACGATATAGAATTTTTGCTTAGGCGAATACCTGCCATTGGTGATAGTGTTGCAAAAACAGTTGAACGGGTTAAAGACAGCCTGCGCTATTTATTGGTGCCAGGCATGCTATTTGAGGAATTGGGTTTCAATTATATTGGGCCGATTGACGGTCATAATCTGCAGTTATTAACTGATGTTTTGCAACAGGCTAAAACTATGGAAGGACCACGGCTTATCCATGTGCTGACCCGCAAAGGTAAAGGTTATATTCCCGCGGAATGTCATGCGGACAAATTTCATGGGGTCGGTCCGTTCTGTATCGAATCAGGCGAGTTTAAAAAGAGCAGCAGTAAGCCTTCTTATACGTCAGTTTTTAGTGATACACTTGTAAAAATAGCAAAAGATGATAATAGCATAGTGGCAATTACCGCCGCGATGCCAGAGGGGACAGGCCTAAAAAAATTTGCCTCCGCTTTTCCAAAACGATTTTTTGATGTAGGTATTGCCGAACAGCATGCAGTTACTATGGCGGCAGGTCTGGCTACACAAGGTAATAAACCACTGGTAGCATTATACTCGACTTTTGCTCAACGTGCCTATGACCAGATTGTCCATGATGTCTGCCTGCAAAAACTTCCTGTCGTTTTTGCCTTGGACAGGGCCGGAATAGTAGGTGAGGATGGTCCTACCCATCATGGCGTATTTGACTATTCCTATTTACGGCATATACCTAATCTTATACTGCTAGCACCGAAGGATGAAAATGAACTGCAGCATATGCTGAACAGTGCATTTGCTTATAATGCGCCGGTTGCTATTCGTTATCCAAGAGGAAGCGGCGTTGGTGTTGCGCTAGACACATCACTAAAACAAATTGATATCGGAACGGCCGAAGAGCTCAAGCAAGGCAAGGATATTGTGTTTTTCGCGATAGGCACCATGGTAGGCACATGTATGGAGGCCAGCAAAATACTTGAAGAACGTGGAATTAAGGCCGGGGTAGTTAACGCCCGTTTTATTAAGCCAATCGATGAAGCTCTGCTGCGTAGGATTGCCCGTGAAGTCGGCATTATTGTTACTGTTGAAGATAATGTCTTAGCGGGTGGCTTTGGATCGGCAGTAATTGAAACTTTAAGTGCGTGTAATTTAAATTGGGTAAAAACATTGCGTTTAGGTCTTCCTGATAAATTTGTAGAGCATGGCACGAGAACCGAGTTGCTCGAACTCTACGAACTTACTACTAATAAAATTGTCGATCGAGTCAGCACATTTATGCAGCAGTTCGGAGTGCGATAATATGAGCAATAAGCAACGTTTGGATATTTTGATGGTCGAAAATGGAATAGCACCTAGCCGGGAACGGGCTAAAGCCTGGATAATGGCCGGAGTCGTTTTGGTTGATGGTCAGAAAATTGATAAGGCCGGTACGCTGGTCCCAACGAAGGCAAACATTTCAGTTATAAATGATAGTATTGGTTATGTAAGTCGCGGCGGTCTAAAATTAGCAAAAGCCATAGAGTACTTTTCAATTAACCTTAAGAATAAAGTAATGGCCGATATCGGAGCGTCCACCGGCGGGTTTACGGATTGCGCTTTGCAAAATGGCGCGGCTAGGGTCTACGCAATTGATGTAGGATATGGTCAGTTGGCTTGGTCACTGCGAACAGATGACCGTGTTAAAAATATGGAGCGGACTAATATAAGAAACGTAAAGCCAGACGACATTGGTGAGGAACTAGACTTTGCTTCGATTGATGTTGCTTTCATCTCGCTTAGTAAAGTTCTTCCTGCTGCTAAGGCTTTATTAGCACCAAATGGCGAAATAGTTGCTCTTATTAAGCCCCAATTCGAAGCCGGTCGAGAGAAGGTTGGGAAGAAAGGGGTAGTGAGAGATCCGCTTGTTCATAAACAGGTGATTAACGAAGTAATTAATGTAGCCCGTGAACTTGAACTTAAACCGATTGGGCTTACATTTTCGCCAATCAAAGGACCGGAAGGCAATATAGAGTACTTATTACATTTAGCGAAATTAGGCATGGACGCTGTCACGACCGATACGATAGAAGAAGTTGTAGCTCAGGCTCATCTTGGCTTAGTTAAAGAACAGTAATGCATGTTGGGTGAATACGTGTTGGGGGCTATAATTTGTTGACGATTGGAATATTTCCTAACATAAAAAAAAGTAGTGTTGTTACAATACTAGGTTTTATAGTGGATTTTTTTAAAGAAAAAAGTATTAGGGTGTTATTGCCGTCACAGGCAGCTAAAAAACTGGGGCAGCCTGACCTGGGGTGCTCTGAAGAAAGTATAAGAGAAAAAATCGACATTGCGATAGCTATCGGTGGAGACGGGACATTATTGAGCTCAGCGCGAAAAATTGCGCCGCTTAATATTCCGATTTTTGGAATAAACATGGGAAGACTGGGCTTTCTGACTGAAGTTGAAGTACCACAGATGGAAATATTTCTGGAAAAGCTGATAAGCGGACATTATGATATTGAAAAGAGGCTAATGCTTGACGCCTTTATTCGGAGAGATTCTGAAGAAATATTTGTTTCTTCTTCTTTGAATGATATAGTTATTACAAAAGCTGGATACTCCCGGATGATTGAACTGACGTTAACAATCAATAACCAAGTTGCGGCTGCATTCTCGGCTGACGGGTTAATTATTGCTACTCCAACTGGCTCAACCGGTTACTCACTATCGGCTGGGGGGCCGATTGTAAATTCGGCTTTGAACGTTATTTTGGTTACGCCTATCTGTCCTCATACCTTGTATTCCCGCCCGCTAATTGTTTCGCCAGATGAAGAAATTACAGTTATAACATCGGTTAGCTCTGACGATATTGTTCTGACAGTAGATGGACAGGTCGTGCAAAAACTCCAACCTAACGATAAAGTCTTTATTAGAAAATCATCATATAACGCTAATTTAATCAAATTTGGCCACAAAAATTATTATCAAACATTAAGAACCAAACTATGGCGGGATGACTAAATGCAAACTTATAGCGCAGTAAAACTTGCACAATTTTTATTACTTCCCCATCTTGAAAAATGCAGGCGTGCCGTAGATGCGACTGCGGGCAATGGATGGGACTCTTTATTTCTGGCGGCTAACACTCCTGATTATGCTATAATTTACTCATTTGATATTCAAAAAAGCGCGTTAGCTAAAACCAGCGATCTGCTTGCCGAGCATAATCTTCTTTCTAAGGTTAAACTTATTGAGGACAATCATGAGAATATAGCTAATTATATAGTGGATCAAATTGATTTTGCTATGTTTAACCTAGGCTATTTGCCAGGTAAGGACCATAATATTACCACACAGGCCTCTACCACAATCAAGTCAATAAAACAAACTTTAACCTTGCTTAGAGTAGGGGGCTTTTTAACAATAATAGCATATCCTGGACATGAGAGCGGACAATTAGAGTTTGACGAAGTCAATAAATTACTAAAGGCACTTCCCACGAGAATGTTTGCGGTTAATAGCTGGGTACCTGTAAATGCTTCTAGAAAACCGCCAATTTTATACGTAATTGAAAAAGTAAGGAGTGAATAACGTGAAAGTGCTGCGTCATGCGAAAATTAAGGAAATCATAGATCATAGCGAGGTAGAAACTCAAGAAGAGCTGGCCGAGGCTTTGCGCAAAGATGGTATTGAAGTAACTCAGGCAACTGTTTCACGAGATATCAAAGAGTTGAGGCTAATAAAAGTTCCAACCGGTGATGGCCGCTACCGTTATGCGTTTCCGATGGATCAGTCAATGGTATTTTCTCAATCCCGTATGGAAAGAATGTTTAGGGACTCAGTCACTGGTATTGATTCTAGCCAAAATATTGTAGTCATTAAAACATTACCAGGAACTGCGAATGCCGTAGCCTCGACAATCGATTGTGCAAGATGGCCTGAGATAATTGGAACTGTTGCTGGTGATGACAATATTTTAATTGTTGTTAAGCCAATGGATGCCGTGGGACGTGTTATTGAACGATTGCAGTCAATATTCTGATTTTTGACAGGGGCGAGTAGGATGCTAAGATCATTGTGTGTTAATAATTTTGCATTGATCGAAAAGGCTAATATTGATTTTTCAAACGGACTAAATATTTTAACAGGTGAAACAGGTGCCGGTAAGTCAATTCTTATTGATGCTTTAAATACTGTTTTAGGTGGAAGAGCATCTAATGAATATATCCGTGAGGGATGCGATTATTTTCGGGTTGAAGCTTTATTTGATATCTCTAGTTTGGAGCCTGTAAAAGAACTTGCGGATAAATATGCTATTAGTACTGAAGACGATGGGACGCTGATTATTAGCCGGCGTTTTAATACAACTGGTAAAAACCTGATAATGATAAATGGCTGTCATGTGACGTTGAGTGTTCTAAAACTATTCGGGCAAAAACTGGTCGATATGCATGGACAGCATGAGAATCAAGCCTTACTTCGTCCTGAGACTCATTTAGGACTTTTGGACTTATTTGATAAAGACATAACAGTAGAAGTTGATAAATATCGCAAAATTTTCCGTAAATGGCAAGATGTTAGTAAGCAAATTACTGAATTGGAAGACAATATCCGTGAGCGAGTTCAGCGTTTAGATATGCTGATTTGGCAGACTAATGAAATTGCAGCGGCGGGACTGAAACCTGACGAGGAGCTTGAACTTGAAAACCAGATTAAAGTCCTTACTAATATGGAAAAAATCACAAAGTCGGTTACCAAGGCATATGGACTACTTGATGAAGAAAATGGCACTGAAAGTATTTTAAGCCTGGTGGCAAAAGCTAAGCGAGAATTGGATTATGCAGTTCGGTTTGATAAAAGCTTGGAACCGCAGCTCCAAATGCTTACGGATATTCTCTACCAACTTAAAGAGTTAAGCATGGATTTGGGTGGATACGTAGACGGCGTAGAATATAATCCAGCACAACTTACTCGACTTCATGAACGAATGGATATTATTTATAAATTAAGAAACAAGTATGGCGCGACCACGAAGGACATCCTAGCATATTATGAAAAATCGCTGAAAGAAATTGACAGCATGAATGCTTCAGATGATCAGAAAGCAAAACTACACAATGAACAAAAAATACTAAAAGAACAATTAATGGTTTTAGCCGATATAATTGATAGAAAACGTCGATCCTCGGCAAAATTGATGTCCGACTTAGTTTGCTCACACTTACAAAAGCTTGGTATGCCAAATTGTCTGTTCAATATTGAAGTAAGTAACACCGATAGCTTGAATTCATTTGGGAATAATGAAGTTTCAATTGTCTTTTCTGCCAATCCTGGCGAGGTTCCAAAACCATTGCACAAGGTTGCATCTGGCGGCGAATTGTCGAGAATAGCTTTAGCAATAAAAACAGTCTGCGCAAAACGTGATGCAATCGGGACGGTAGTATTTGACGAAATCGATTCAGGTATTGGCGGTAAAACAGCACAAATGGTTGGTGAGCGAATCGCAATGGTTGCGGCAAATAAGCAAGTTTTATGCATTACTCATTCGCCTCAGATTGCTTGTATGGCTGATAATCATCTTAATATCGAAAAACAAGTTCAAGCCAACCGAACAAAAACCAAAATCATCAAGCTAAATACTGACCAGCGCAAGTTGGAACTTGCCAAAATGATAGCAGGCATTGATTTAACAAAAGCTGCCATTGAAAATGCTGGACAAATGATTATGACAGCAAAATTAAAAAAAGAAATTTGGAAAAAAGAAACGCAAGCGTGAGCTTGCGTTCCTTTTTTAACGATAAACTTGTTTAATCGACTTCCAAGGCAATTTATGCTAATAATCCCGGAATAATCCCTAAAAAAATCGGGAATCTTTAAATTTGAGATATTCAGATTAATTAAGGGCAAAAAAGGTAAAAATCAAATAAGGGGGAGTGATGGAGTAAATATGACACGAATTAGTCGGCGCTCCATAACCGGGATATGCATTGCTGTGCTGATTATTGCATTTTGTGTTTCCCCACAATTCCGCAGTGTATACGGCCTTCCGCCGCACATGCGTATTATTGAAGGCGAGTCGGCCATTTTTACCGTCAACTTCCCTTTAACGGTCACTATCAATCATGATAATGATCAAAGTTTGCGGCTGAAATCACCAATGCCAGTTTATAGTATTTCAAAGTCGGTCGCATTGGAGCCAGTTAAGCTTGGTAGATCGATAGTTGAGTTTAAGCTTCTCGGTCTCATCCCCGTAAGGACAGTCGAAGTTGATGTTTTACCGCCTATTAAGCTTGTACCAGGCGGACACTCAATTGGAGTTGTATTGCATTCGCATGGAGTTATTGTTGTCGGTAATTCACCCATCAAGAGCGAGGAGGGTCTTTATGTGAACCCAGCCAAGGATGCAGGTATAAATGTCGGCGACATTATTTTGAGTATTAATGGTACACCGGTCCAGAGTGATAGTCAAGTAGCCGAAATAATAGATAGTAGCGGTCAAGAAAAACGTCCGTTAAATCTGTTAATTAAGCGAAATGATGAAAGGGTTCAGATTACTATAAATCCGGTTCTTTGCGATGAGACTAAACGATATAGAATTGGATTATTTGTAAGGGATAGTGCAGCCGGTGTAGGTACTCTTACTTTTTATGAACCAAAATCAAATATATATGGGGCATTAGGGCATGTAATAAGTGATAGTGATACAAATCAACCAATTGACTGTGATCAGGGGAGAATTGTTATGGCTACCGTTTCCGGCATTCAACATGGTAAAAGGGGTCAACCTGGCGAAAAAATTGGAGTTTTTATTGAGGAAGATAAATTACTTGGTGATATTCAGAAAAATACCCAGTTTGGTATCTATGGACAGCTTAACGCGTCTTTGCCAAATGATATTTATAATAGTGCAATTCCTGTAGCGTCGATGAATCAAGTGCAAACCGGATATGCTGAAATGTTAACCGTTGTAGATGGGCAAAGTATTGAAAAGTTCGCAATCGAAATTCAAAAGGTGAATCTTCAAGCTTCACCTGAAGGTAAGGGCATGGTAATTAAAATTACCGACCCAAGGTTAATGGAACTAACAGGAGGAATTGTGCAAGGAATGAGTGGGAGTCCAATTATCCAAAACGGAAAGATTGTCGGAGCAGTGACTCATGTTTTTGTTCATGATCCTACCAAAGGCTATGGGTGCTTTGTTGACTGGATGTTAATGGAAAGCGGGATAATTCCTAAACGCGATAAACAAACAGCAAAAAGACTGTTCTCTCTACAAAAAAAGCCAAACATAGTGTTAGCAGCCTAATAAATATGAACGGCTAATTCTTAGCTGTTCTTTTTTATTGTTAAACAAAAATAATATATTTTTGGATTTAATTTCCAAACAAGGAAGGAACTGACGTAATTTTGTCGAATTTGAATTACATAAGATTAGGGGTAGGGAGTGAATATTTAAAATGATCAGAGAAACTATAAAACTAGCAATTGCGGACGATAATAGAGAATTTGTCGGTATAATGCAAGAATACTTAATTCAACAATCAGACATTGAACTAGTAGGAATAGCTTATAATGGAGAAGAAATTGTTAAAATTGTTGAAGAAAAACATCCAGATGTAATTATCCTCGACATCATAATGCCACACCTTGACGGAATTGGTGTTTTAGAGCGGCTTAATGCGATGCCAAATAGAAAACCTAAAGTTATTATGTTGACTGCGTTTGGTCAAGAGAATATAACTCAGCGAGTTGTAGAGCTTGGCGTCGATTATTATATTCTGAAACCTTTTAATATGGATGTACTCACTAGCCGTATTAGGCAGTTGGCTAGTACAATAACATCACAACGGCCAGTGGTTGCTGCCCAGGCTATTAAAGCACGACCGATGGACGTTGAAGTTACTAATATTATCCGTGAGATTGGTATCCCTGCTCACATTAAAGGCTATCAATATCTGCGCGATGCCATCATGATGATTATCGCCGAGATGGAGTTATTAGGAGCAGTAACCAAAGTATTATATCCAATGATTGCTGAAAAGTATTCGACAACTCCAAGCCGGGTAGAAAGAGCAATCAGACATGCAATAGAAGTTGCATGGAATCGTGGTAATATGGACATGATCAATAGACTTTTTGGATATACTATCAAGTTGGAAAAAGGGAAGCCGACTAATTCGGAATTTATGGCGATGATTGCTGATAAGCTAAGAATGGAAATGCGGGCTTAAATGGTAAGTAAAGTTCCACGATTATAATTCGTGGAACTTTTTGCGTTTACTTAATCAGCAGGACTTTCGATTGTTGATCCGAATAAACCAACTATTACATATTTAATACTAGGAGGAAAAAATGAGTCAACATGCCAATATCATAGGCAAGTCTCGCATAAACATCTTTATAGGTGAATTTGGCAGCGGTAAGACGGAGCTAGCTGTAAACTATTCAATAGCGCTTGCTAAAAGCGGTCATAAAACTGCGATTGTTGATTTTGATTTGGCTAAACCCATCTGCAGAACGCGAGAGAGTCGAGAATTGTTAGAAAGAAGCGATGTAATAGTAGTAGCTCCTGAGCAGCATTTGGCCCATAGCGATTTGCCAGTTATGCCTAGTAACCTGATTCGCGTTCTTTATGACCGAGAATGTAATGTTGTTATCGATGTTGGTGGTGGTGACTCTGCCATAGTGTTAGGACAGATTAATCAGCAATTGAGCGAAAACGGCTACCAAGCTCAATTGGTTATAAATACGCTAAGGCCTTTCACCAACACAGCAGAGAATATTGTAAACATGCTTAAGCGAATAGAAGGGGTTTCCCGCTTAAAAGTAAGCAGCTTAATTTGCAACACTAATTTAGCACAGGAGACTACCGCCGAACATATTTCCAATGGGCTTAAAACAGTAGAATCAGCTGCTCAAGCTTTAGCCCTGCCAATTAGTTTTGTAGTAGTTCCTGAATGGTTAGAAAATAAAATTTCGGTACCATACCCGCTTTTTCTTCTTACACCTTATACTAAATATCCATGGATGGGTTAATAAATCGCAGGTAACCAGTTTTTTACTGTAGCCTTATCCGGATGAACTCTTTCACAGTAATTCTATTACAAGCATTTTCCTTTAAAAAAATTTGCAGTTCTTTTACTTTACCAAAAAAATATAAACCCCTTTGAAAAGTAATAATTTGCATGGATAGCCCTCCTCAGAGGTACTATATGTTTTGTAAACGCTTAATATGCTAGGAGGCGTGGAAATAATTGGAACATTTAACAGAGAAGTTCATTTCAGCCGAAAAAATATATGACGGCAAAATATTAAAGGTTCATCGTGATACGGTAATGTTGCCCAATAATAGGGAGGCAACACGGGAAGTTGTTGATCATCCTGGCGCCGTTGCCGTTGTTCCTATTTTAGATGATGGCAGAATTGTTTTGGTTAAGCAATTTCGCTATCCGATTGGTAAGGTCACGCTTGAAATTCCGGCTGGCAAACTTGATAATAATGAGGATCCTGAAGAATGTGTTGCGCGTGAACTGCGTGAAGAAACTGGTTATGTAGCTAAACAGATGATTAAGCTTACGTCTATATATACTGCTCCGGGCTTTACTAATGAGATAATCCATTTATACATTGCCCGCGATCTTGTAAAGAAGGAAGTTTGCCCAGACGAAGACGAGTTTGTTGATGTTGAAATATATACTCCCTCAGACATTAATACTATGATTAATAATAGTACAATAACTGACGCAAAAACCTTGATAGGCTTATTACTAGCAGGCAGGTAAATAAGTATGAGGCAGTATTTTGCTGATCTACATATACATGTCGGTGTTAGTAGTCAAGGTGAGTGGATAAAGATCCCAACATCAAGTAATCTGACAGTTACTAATATAATTGATGAAGCTGCACATCGTAAGGGCATGGATATCATTGGACTAATCGACGCCTTATCGCCGTTGGTTCTCGATGATTTGGAAGCATTGGTTAAGAGCGGCCTTATGACCTTAAAAACCGGAGGCGGTTACCAGTATCTTAATAGCTTAACGGTATTGCTGGGGGCTGAGATAGAAACAGTTGAGCTAAATGGTCGGACATCCCATACGCTAGTTTTTCTGCCCAATATTGAATCAATGCGCAAGTTTTCAGGGTATATGTCCTCCCATATCAAGAATATAAACTTAAGTTCTCAGAATGCCAGAATGACGCTGCAACGTCTTATTCAAATAGCTTCAGAGTTTGAAGGTATAATAATTCCAGCGCATGTTTTTACGCCACATAAAAGCTTATTTGGTATATGTTGCAATCAGCTAACTGAAATTTTATCCGACAAGGAAATAGCAATGATTGATGGAATTGAATTAGGGCTAAGTGCCGACAGCCAGATGGCTGATCGTATTGCCGAGCTAAATTCCTTCACATTTATCACCAATTCTGACGCTCACTCCTTAAGCAAAATTGCCAGAGAATATACTGTTTTCTTGCTTGAAACTGCTAATTATGCAGAGCTTAGAAAGGCTCTGCATAATGCCGCCGGCCGAAAGGTGATGGCAAATTACGGGCTGGATCCGCGTTTAGGCAAGTACCATCGTACTTTTTGCAAAACGTGCGGCAAATTTTTACCAAACATAGATGTTAAGACATGTTTTGTTTGCGGCAGTAATAAGACTATAAATGGTGTATTCGATAGAATAGAACAACTGGCAGACTTTAGACTCCCGAATCATCCGTCGTGGAGGGCGCCATATTTCTATCAAATACCGCTTGAGTTTATTCCGGGACTAGGGAAAAAGGCTATAAAAAAACTATTAGCCAGGTTTCATACTGAGATGAACATTCTTCATCAAGCCAAGAAACATGAACTGATAGAGGCTGTAGGTGAAAAACTTGCAAATGAGATAGATAAAGCTAGGTCTGGTCTGACTAAGATTGATTCCGGTGGGGGTGGATTGTACGGAAAATTGATTCGATCAACGAATTAGGCTTTTTTTGTTGGACAAATAAGGTATAAAGCAAGTTTACCCTGCATACATTGTAAAAGGTTAAGTTGGGGGGCTCATAGTATGCTGGGATACTTTCGCCAGAACCTTAGCAGTTACTTCCGGGCAAATATGGTGGCCTACTTTTTCATGGTCCTCATCCTTATTATTGGGGTTGTGGTAGGGGCGTTGGCGGTTAAAATATTGCCTGAGGAACAGAAGTTAGAGCTGATAAGTTATCTTCGAATATTTTTTAATGGTTTATCCCAAGGTCAAGCTAGCGGCGATACCTCTGTTATTCTGAGTGCAGTGCTATATAATAATGCTAAGACTATAATCTTTATGTGGCTACTTGGCTTTACGATTGTAGGACTGCCCTTCGTGCTCTTTATTTTGTTTACCAGAGGTTTTGTCATTGGTTTTACTGTTGGTTTTTTAGTCAATGAATATATTGCAAAAGGCTTACTATTTGCGCTAGTTTCAATCTTACCACATAATTTTTTTGCGGTTCCCGCGCTTTTGGCAACTGGTGTCTCGGCGACAACTTTCTCGCTAATGCTTCTCAAACGGAGAAAACATAGCAGATCTAATTTATTATATGAATCGCTTGGTTATACCGCAGTGTGCCTCGCAATGTTGGCTCTAATAATAATTGCAGGATTGATTGAAGTTTATGTTTCACCGGTGTTCATGAAATTGGTGGCTGGTCTTTTGATAAAAGAATAGAACATATAAGTATAGGAACTGGCTATGGCTGGTTTTTTTTTGCGGTTAACCTTTGAATTTTTCATAGCTAGATACGAATAAACTTAACTTTTTGTGAATAAGTATGATATTAAGTTAAGCCGGAAAGTGGGGTGGGTAAGTGATAATAACAATTTCATGGCGGATGCTAGCCTCAAAATTAAAGCTTGCTGTTAAAATAATTCTTTTAATAATAATAGTATTCTATATTCTCCCCAAACTGCTTAGTTTGTTTTGGTACGCTACTGACCAGGAGTTGAAGTTAAAAGAGCAGCATATGTTGGATAAACCATTACGGGTTTCTGCGCAAATTATTGACAACAGCTAACAAAGTTTACAAAAAGAATCAAAAAAACAATTTTCTTCGACAGGCAAAGAAAGGAAAATCACTTACTAATGTGGAATAAAACACCAATTAGTATATTACTGCGGGTTGTCAATAGTCAGATGACATATGACCGGAATATCGAAAAAGGGTGGTAGAGATGGAAAGTTACGTAAATCAGTTCATTAATTATCTCGCGGAGGAACGAGGGCTTGCTCAAAATACCTTAGAGTCATACGGGCGCGATCTACGTCAATTTCAAACCTATTTGGACAGCAGTAATAAGGAATTCTTAAAAGATTCTAATCGCAACACCATCCTTGCTTATTTGACCAATCTTCAAACCAAAGGACGAGCCGTTTCTACAATTTCTCGAAATCTCGCTGCGATCAAGTCATTTTATCAATACTTAGTCCGAGAACGGTATATTGATAAAGATCCGGCTGCTAATCTTGAATCTCCTAAACTTGAGAAAAAATTACCTAAAATTCTTACTATTGGTGAAGTAGAAGAATTACTTAAACAACCAAACGGCTCTTTACCGGCTGGCACACGTGATAAGGCGATGCTAGAACTATTGTATGCGACGGGGATCAGGGTATCAGAGCTTATATCGCTTAATATATCTGATGTTAATTTAGATATGGGCTATATAAAGTGTTACGGCAAAGGGGCTAAAGAAAGAATTGTACCGTTAGGTTCGATTGCAGCTAAATGCGTACAAGAGTATATTAACCGTGGACGGCCTAAATTAGTGCGTACCTATGATGAGGCTGCGTTATTTGTCAATCATCATGGCAATCGTTTGACTAGGCAAGGTTTTTGGAAGATTATAAAAAAATATGCCCAAGAGGCTAACATTACTAAAGAAATTACTCCGCATACTCTCAGGCATTCTTTTGCTACGCACCTATTAGAAAATGGCGCAGATTTAAGATCGGTTCAAGAAATGCTAGGCCATGCAGATATCTCTACTACACAGATTTATACTCATGTAACTAAGAACCATCTTAAAGAAGTGTATGACAAGACCCACCCACGCGCATAATTTAAAATAACTATAGTGAATATAGAATTCGCAGCAAGGGAGTCTGTATTTTGTTTAAAAGAATTATTCTAATCGTAATGGACAGTGTTGGAATTGGCGCTTTGCCAGATGCCGCAGAGTATGGCGATTCAGATGTCAATACGTTAGGCAACATTGCTCGCTCACAAGGCGGGCTTTTCTTGCCTACTTTTGAAAAGTTGGGAATTGGCTGTATAGAGCCGATTGAAGGCGTTAAATGTGTAAATAATCCTTTAGCCAGTTACGGCAAGATGGCTGAAATTTCAAAAGGGAAGGATACTACAACCGGTCACTGGGAGTTAGCAGGCTGTCCAGTTTTTACACCATTTCCTGTTTATCCGGAGGGCTTTCCCGCAGAGGTAATTGAAAAATTTCAAAATTTGGTTGGGAGAAAGGTACTTGGTAATATTCCGGCATCTGGTACTGCAATAATTGAAGAGTTAGGGGTACAACATCTTGAAACTGGCAAACCGATCGTTTATACGTCAGGCGATAGTGTTTTTCAAATTGCGGCGCATGAAGAAATAATTACGCTTGAGGAGTTATACGAGATGTGTAAAACTGCCCGTACAAAAGTGTGTGTTGGTGAACATGCTGTTGGCAGAGTTATTGCCCGTCCATTTATAGGACAGCCTGGTAAGTTTATACGCACTACCAATCGCCATGATTATAGCCTCGAACCTCATTCGCCGACTGTTTTAGATTTAATGAAGGAAAAAGGCTTTGATGTTATTGGTATTGGGAAAATTGCCGATGTTTTTGCTCAGCGCGGCATAACAAGATCTTATCCGACTAAATCTAATGATCAAGGTATTGAGCAAATTATGGAACTGGTCAAAGCCGATAGCGATGCTAAACTTATCATGGCAAATCTAGTTGACTTTGATAGTGTGTATGGCCATCGTAATGATGTCACTGGTTATGCTAAGGCTCTTGAACGTCTTGACTATAGCGTAAAAAATCTTATTACAATTTTAAAAGAAGATGACCTTCTTATATTAACAGCGGATCATGGTTGTGATCCTACAGCTCCAGGTACCGACCATACTAGAGAATATGTACCACTCTTAGTTTATAGCCCTAACATAATAGGAAGCAATCTAGGCGTACGTACCACCTTTGCTGATGTAGCGGCAACAATAGCTGAAAATTATAAGCTAACACCACTGCCTTTTGGAAAAAGCTTCTTAAAGCAATTGAGGTGATTGTAATGCGATTACTTGATATTATTGCGAAAAAACGTGATGGTAAGATTTTAGATGCTGCTGAGATAAAGGCGTTGGTTCAGGCTTATACTATGAATGAGCTTCCAGATTATCAGATGGCGGCTTGGTTAATGGCAATTTATTTTAGAGGAATGTCGCACCAAGAGACTGCTGCTTTGACCCTAGCGATGGCTGATTCCGGACAAATGCTTGATCTAAGTAAAGTGCCCGGAATTAAAGTCGATAAGCACAGCACTGGTGGGGTTGCTGACACTACCACGCTAATACTTGCTCCCTTAGTAGCAACCGCCGGTATTCCGATAGCTAAGATGTCAGGGCGCGGACTAGGTTTTACTGGCGGAACAATTGATAAGCTCGAAGCTATACCAGGCTTTAAAACAGCACTTTCCCAAGCTGATTTTATTGACACCATACAAAAACATGGTATTGCACTAACAAGTCAAAACTCAATGATTGCTCCAGCTGACGGTAAAATGTATTCTCTTCGCGATGTTACTGCAACTGTAGAGAGCATTCCGCTGATAGCCTCATCAATAATGAGTAAGAAGATAGCCGCGGGAGCAGATAAAATTTTACTTGATGTAAAGGTCGGCAACGGGGCGTTTATGAAAAATATTGATTCTGCTGTTGAATTAGCTTCAACGATGGTTGAAATTGGAAAGCTTGTTAACCGCGAAACAATAGCTATTTTGACTAGTATGGAAGAGCCGCTTGGAGCTGCAGTTGGCAATAGTCTCGAAGTTATAGAGGCTATCGAAGTATTGCAAGGCAGGGGTCCTACTAGCCTAAGGGATGTATGTTTGGTTCTCGGCTCATATATGATAAAGCTTGCCGGGCGTGTTGAAACGCTTGATGAAGGACGATATCTTTTGACTGAACTGTTGAATAATAAGTCAGCTTTAATGAAATTTAAGGAGTTTATCGCTGGTCAAGGTGGTAATGCAGCAATCGTTGATGATTATAATTTACTACCTCAGGCAAAATATAAAATAACTGTCAGTAGCAGCCAGAAGGGATATATAAATCATATTGATGCAGCAAAGATAGGATACGCTGCCATGATTTTAGGAGCTGGCCGAGAATATAAAGATCAAAAAATTGATTTATCAGCTGGGATTGTACTCAAAAGCCGAGTAGGCAATGAAATTGAGTGCGGCCAACCTATCGCTGATATTTATACAAATAGTAAAGAAAAGGCGGTTATTGCACAACAATTAATTCTTGAATCTTTCTCATACACAAGTCAAAAGGTCTCATCTACTCAACTAATACTAGGGATCGTAGATAAAGATGGCTATAAAAGTTTTTAGGCTATTAAAACAAATACTTAGTTTCATTAATTTTCAAAAACTGGCTAAATGGCCAGTTTTTTTATTGCTGTTCTTTGCCAGTGTATTCGATATTTAGATTGGTTAACCTAAAAAAAAGATGAAAGGAGTGTGTTTAATGTACCGAATACGCCCAGTTGCAATTTTCACCTTGCTAGTAATTTCATTGATAGTTACCGGTATTTGCCTGCCTTGCGCGCAGCTCGAGGCAAGATCAGCACAAAGCACTCAGTTGAATTCAATTGCTGAATCAGCAATTTTGATGGACGAAAATGGTACCATACTCTTTGAAAAGGATTCTCACAAGAGGTTACCGCCAGCAAGTGTTACTAAGTGTATGACATTGTTACTAGCTGTAGAGGCAGTTGAACAGGGCAAGATAAAGATAACTGACCAAGTGACTACTACAGAACACTCTTGGCGGCAAGGCGGGTCGCAAATCTGGCTAGAGCCGGGTGAAAGCATGACCGTCCATGAGTTAATGATTGCTGTAGCAGTAGTGAGCGCTAATGATGCTGCTGTTGCTATTATGGAGCACATATATGGCAATGAACAAGCGGCCGTGGACGCAATGAATCAGAGGGCTCAAGAACTAGGGCTCAAGGATACGCATTTTAATAATGTAAATGGACTGCCTACGACTGACCATTATATGAGTGCATATGATACTGCACTTATTGTAAAAGAGGCTGTCAAGCATCCATTTTATCTTGAGTTGAGCAGCATTAAAGAATACTGGTTGCGTGACGGCAAAAACTGGCTAGTTAATACAAACAAACTTCTTTGGTGGTATAAAGGGGCTGACGGTTTAAAAACCGGTTGGACCGAAGAAGCTAAATACTGCTTTGCCGGTACCGCAAAACGCGACGGACTTAGATTAATTTCAGTAGTATTTGCTACACCTGAGCCGCGATCTCATTTACGAGAAAGTATGCGGTTAATGGATTGGGGCTTCGCCAACTTTACAGCTGCACCTATCGTTAGCCAAGGTGAGGTTGTTGAACGGCTCAAGGTAAATCGTGGTGTAGATAAAGAAGTACAGCTCACGGCAGCTAAAGAACTTAATCTTATCGTTCCTAAAGGCCAGAATAAAAATATTCAGAAAAAAATTGTCGCTGAGTCTTCAGTGAGTGCGCCCGTAATCCAAGGCCAAAAGTACGGCGAAATGATTGTGGTTAAAGATGGTAAAGAAATTGGCAAGATTGACTTAGTTGCTGAGAAATCAGTTGAAAAAGCAGGGTTTATACGAATCTTCCAGGATATGTTCACAAACTTATTTACGCTAGTTCAGTAATATTATATAAAATGCGGGAATTCCGCATTTTTTTTTGTCTGTGCAGGGAAAAATTTCCTTTAATAGAATATTATATGCACTAGAGGGAGGGGACAGTATTGAAAATAATTACTGTTTTAAAACAAGGAGTTTTAATAGTCCGGGTTGAGGGAGAACTCGATATGCACTCGGCTAATGAATTTCGTCAAACTATTGATAATGCACTCGATAATAACGAAGCAAAACATATACTACTCAATCTTGAGGGTGTTGATTTTATTGATAGTTCAGGCTTAGGCGTAATTTTAGGACGATATAAGCGAGTTAGTCTTCTGCAGGGGCAAATGTTAGCCGCCCATATCCAACCACAGGTTGCTAAAATTTTTGATTTAGCCGGATTATTAAAAATAATTAAGGTCTATAATAACGAATCTGAAGCTTTAGCGTGTATATAGGAGGACATCATGGCAATTAAAAATACTTTCAGAATGACGTTTGGCAGTCTTAGTGAAAATGTAGGCATTGCCAGGGTGACAGCTGCAGTTTTCGCTGCTCAGCTTGATTTTACAATAAATGAAATCGAAGAAATCAAGGTCGCGGTTTCTGAGGCAGTATCTAACTCAGTTATTCATGGCTACGGCAATGAAAGTGGACAGGTTGAATTGGTGATGAATTTGTATGAAGATAATGTTGAGTATATTATAAAGGATTGTGGTCGGGGAATTGCGGATATTAATCAGGCTCGCCAGCCATCTTTTTCCAGCGACCCGGAGCGTATGGGGCTAGGATTCGTATTTATGGAGTCCTTCATGGACGAACTTGCTATTGAGACACAGGTTGGCCAGGGAACAACAGTCCGAATGATAAAAAAAGTACAGCTCAATAAGACGCATTAGGTGGGATGACCATGCTAGGGGATGAGGAGCTAAAAGATTTAATACAGCGAGCGCAGGCTGGCAGTAAATCTGCTAAGGAAATAATTGTTGAGCATAATTTTAACTTAGTAAGAAGTATTGTTCATCGTTTCACTAATCGCGGCTATGAATGGGATGACCTGTTTCAGATAGGATGTATAGGTCTAATAAAAGCTATTGAACGATTTGACTTAAATTTTAGTGTAAAGTTTTCAACTTACGCCGTTCCGATGATTATTGGCGAAATCCGCAGAGCAATTCGTGACGATAATCCGGTAAAAGTTAGCCGCCCGATTAAAGAACTAGCCTATCGAGTTCATAAAACTCAGGAAAAACTAAACGGTACATTAGGGCGAGAACCGACAATAAGCGAAGTTGCCAAAGAGTTGGCACTTGCACCGCAAGAGATTGTTTCGGCGCTTGAAGCAGTCCAACCGCCAGCCTCGCTCTATGACAGTGCATTTCATGATGATGGAGGCGAAGCGATTCCGTTGCTTGATCAGATCAAAGCAGTTGACGGCCAGGACAATGCTTATTTTGACAGCTTAGCGTTAAAGGAAGTATTGGCGCGGCTTCCGGCTAAAGAGCGAACGGTAATTACACTACGCTTTTTCCAGGACAAGACTCAATCAGAAATTGCATCACTAATTGGGTTATCTCAGGTACAGGTTTCCCGTATCGAAAAGCAGGCATTAAAGTTTCTAAAAGATTTTATGACGACCTCATAATGAAGAGGTCTGTTTTTTTTTGAAAGGGAGATACTATTGCTAGAGGTGAGTTATATGGGAAAAAAAGCAATTTGGGCAATTTTAACTGTTTGTCTTGTTTTGTCGGCTAGTCTACTGACATGGTGTTATTTTCAGGTTGACGTTCCGCGTAAATCACCGGTTAGAGCCAAACAGGTCTTTAATATTAACGCCGGTGATTCTGGTCGGCTAGAATTTAATATTGCCTTTTTAGAATAATATTGATAACAATGAACAAATTATAGATAGTAGTTTAACAAAAAATCATAAAAGGGAGGAATTAGTAGTGGTTGTAAAAGTAATTGAATTAGTAGGAACTTCGCCGAACAATTGGACAGATGCGGTAGATAGTGCTGTTATGGAAGCTAGCAAGACTCTAGATGATATTCTTGGTGTAGAGGTTACTAACTTTACTGCAAATATTGACAATGGACGTATTGCTGAATACAAGGCAGATGTTAAAATAGCTTTTCATGTACATTAAGATAAATTTTTTAAAAAGAGTGCCGTTTCGGCGCTCTTTTTAGATCTACCAGCGACTTGTACTTGTGCTAAAGCTCAGAACAAGTCGGGTATTCTAAACTTTGGACGTGGTTGTGCTTGTAATGAAGGCTTTTCAATCTATGAATAAATGATATAACAGTGGTCAAAATAGCAATAGAGGTGTTGGTATGGCAAGCTACGGACAACAAAACAAAGACGAACATCAGAAATATCAAGAGAAAGTTAATCAGGTTTCGCCGAAACCACCCCTACTCAAAAACATAGTTTGGGCTTTTGTAGTTGGCGGACTAATTTGTACGCTTGGTCAATTCTTCCAAAATGCCTTTATGGACGCGGGCATCGCCAGAAAAGAGGCTTCAGCGTTAAGCTCAGTCGTCCTGGTCTTTCTCGGAGCGTTTTTTACCGGACTTGGCATCTATGACGAACTGGGACGTAGGGCAGGTGCCGGTTCGGTTGTACCAATAACAGGATTTGCAAATTCGATTGTTGCTCCGGCAATGGAATTTAAGCGCGAGGGTTATGTATTTGGGATTGGTGCTAAAATGTTTGTGGTAGCAGGACCTGTATTAGTTTATGGAATGGTGACCGCCTTTTTTATAGGGCTAATATACTGGATTTTGCATTAACATAATGTTGATAACAAAATCAAACCTGATCGTGAGGGCGAAAGGAGAAAAAGACGTGCAGTCGTACTTATTGGCATTTTTAATTGGCGGTTTAATTTGTGTGATAGGACAGCTTTTAATGGACCTAACACCGCTAACGCCTGCACATGTATTAGTTTTATTTGTTGTTTCTGGCGGTATTTTAAGTGGAATTGGCATTTACCAGCCATTAGTAGACTTTGCCGGAGCAGGTGCTACCGTACCTTTATTAGGATTTGGACACACATTAGTATCTGGCACTATCGAAGAAGTTGCGAAAATAGGGATTATGGGGGTATTCACCGGTGCATTAAAGGCAACTGCAGCTGGTATAATGGCCGCGGTAGTTTTTGGTTTTCTAATGGCGGTAATCTTTAATCCAAAGGGGTAAATGCTTTGGTAGCAATTGATCTAATCGGATTATGCATTACAATACTAGCGATTGGAATACGCTATCCGCATTATGGGCTGATAACTGTTTTCGTTCACGAAATAGGGCGTATGTTAATGGCTCTTGTAATAAGTGGGCGAATTGACGCTATAATATCAGCCGGAGCATTTGGTTCAGCAACATTCATTAATCAAAGTGATTGGTCGGTGACTGTTTTGTTTGCCCTTAGTGGACCTTTGGCAAATTACGTATTTTGTGCTGCATCTGGAGGCATTGATCAGGAAAAGCTTAGAAATATTTTTAACCCAGCAGCTAAGTTAAGAAACCCGTTTGCTGTACTCAATCTAAGATTTGCAGTATTGTCTTTCATTGCTAGCTCGTGGCATTTTCTGTAATTGTTGGGAGTGAAAAAAGTGTCGAGAAGAACAATGCGTAATCACCTTAATTTAAAGTCACCCGGTAAAAATACTAGCACTTTAACAGAGAATCTTGAAGAATATGGCAGTGATAATAATTGTGATGCTAACATTGTGACCGATTTAGCAAAAGGCTTTGCACAAGCTCAAGCCAGTAGCAGTAGCTCTGCCAATAATCAGGCGATTTTGGATTTGCTGCAAAAAGTAAATAGTCAGCTTGAACTACTGCAGTTACAGCAAGGTGCGGGCCAAAATCAGCAGCAAATGAACAATCCTAGCTCTCAGTTAACGCCACAGTCGGGGCAGCAACAGCAGCAAGGAGAGGAACAGAATCAGCCTAATTCCGATAGCCAGGCTGAAAATCAGCCTGCTAAGAACTTGGAAAACTTATTCAGTCAAATTCTTATGAAATCAGATAATCAGAACCAGAAGTCTCAGAGTAATTCTAATGCGAAATCGCAGTCTTCCAAGCAAAATAATGAATCGTCGGCACTAGCTGTTCAAACAGCCAGTCAAGTGTTGGCCAAAGCACAATACGAGCTTGCTAATGAACTGGAAACTAGTTTGCAGAAACTGAAACAAGTCATAAGTGAAAGTGAAAAAATTGCAAACCAAATTAGCAATTTACTAGGGGAAAGTAGTAATAAAAAATCGTGAGGTGACACAATTTTGCCGAAAAAGGTGCGGGTTATACTTATAACTGACGGGGACCGAGTCGCCCAACAAGTTATTGAGGAGATAGGAAACTCGTTAGGGTTAAGATGTATATCAGCTTCGGCAGGAAATCCAACCCCAATAAGCGGTAAGGAAATTGTCGCTTTATTAAAAACAGTACCTTATGATCCGGTATTAGTTATGTTTGACGATCGCGGTGAGAGTAGCAAAGGCTTAGGTGAGCGAGCCATGGAATATGTGGCGTCACATCCCGATATAGAGGTACTCGGGGCTGTGGCGGTAGCATCTAATACAACCGGCATTAACGGTGTTGAAGTTGATGCCAGTGTTACAATGTCAGGCGATATCGTTGCTAGTTCGGTTGACAAGAATGGTGAGATAAAGCAAGGAAGTCGACATGATACACGAATCACTGGTGATACCGTAGATGTTCTAAACGATATCGAAGTACCAGTAATAATTGGTGTTGGGGATATCGGAAAAATGGATAAAGCAGATGATATCAGGCGTGGTGCACCGATTACAAAGAAGGCGATTGAGGAAGTTTTGAAACGGAGTGGCGTAAATTATGGTCATAGAACGCAAGATTGATAAAGATATCGACGTTAATATTAATTACGTAAAAGACCTAGTAGGGGTCGGTGAAAGCTTTGACGTCGTTTTTCGTGAATATAAGGTCGGACGCAAACGTGCAGCTTCATTTTCAATCAATGGCATGGTCAATGACATTTTAATTAGTAACGTTTTTGAAGAGATGGTAGCGTTTAATCAAGAGGAGTTATCACTCAACTTGTTTCAAAAGCTGTATTATTCAAGAGCAACTCATTCGCAGGTAAAACTTATTGACAATATGAATGATGCCCTAACAAGTTTATTGTCTGGTGAAATGCTATTCTTTGTTGAAGGAGAAAGCCAAGTCTTAGTTCTTGATGCCAGGGCATATCCGAGTAGGTCGCCATCTGAGTCAAATATCGAGAAAGTAACGCGCGGGTCGCGCGATTCATTTGTTGAGACAATTGTCTTTAATACCGCATTGATACGCCGGCGGCTACGTGATCCAAATCTCAGATTTGAAATCGTTAAAGTTGGTTCACGGTCACGAGCTGATATAGCAGTTTGTTACATTAAAGATATTACAAATCTTGAGTTAGTAGACACTATAAAAGAACGGCTCAATAATATCAGTATTGATGGTATACCTATGGCTGAACGGACTATAGAGGAATACGTAGTTAAAGGCAGTAAGTGGAATCCTTTGCCTAAAGTCCGATATACCGAACGACCGGACGTTGCGGCAGTTCACCTTTTAGAAGGTCATGTCTGTCTAATTGTGGATACGTCGCCGAATATTATGATTTTACCAACAACCTTCTTCCATCATGTACAACATGCAGAAGAGTTTAGACAAAATGTGGTTATAGGTTCTTATCTTCGTATGGTAAGGTTGTTTGCCGTATTATTATCGCTAATTTTGCCGCCACTATGGCTTGCATTCGCATTACAGCCGCAGCTTCTGCCAGAACCGCTTGCTTTCTTAGGACCGCGTGAGGCTGGTGCTCTGCCAATAGGGATACAGTTTATCTTAGCGGAAATAGGAGTAGAAATTGTAAGGATGGCTACAGTTCATGTTCCTTCACCGCAAGCTACCGCACTTGGTTTTATCGGAGCTTTTATGCTAGGGGATTTTGCTACACAAGTGGGGCTATTCGGAAATGAGGTAATTTTTTATACAGCGGTAGCAGCCGTGGGCTCATTTGCTACACCAAGTATGGAATTTGCCATGGCTATGCGATTTTTTCGCCTAATCCTAGTTGTTGCTGTATTTCTATTCAAGCTGCCAGGCTTTTTATTAGCCTTGGGAGGAATTTTGGTAGCAATGCTCTTTACTAAATCCTTCGGTGTTTCCTATTTGTGGCCTATCTTACCCTTTAATTTTACGGCGCTCAAAGACGTTTTATTCCGGTTGCCAATTCCTGATAAAGTGCTACGGCCAGCAGTATTAAAGCCGCAAGACCAAGATAGAATTGAGACTACTAAAGGCAAAGATAAAAATAAAAATAAGGGCGATAAAGATTAAATTAATACAAGGGGCTGTCTCGATGAGATAGCCCCTTGTATTATTTAATCTTTATTTTTCGCGGAAGAAGTTGCGAATATAGCCAAGGCTTTCGTTAATATTAGCGGTATGCTCTTCAATGGCACCTTTATTTTCGGCATTTACGGCATCTTTCATTTGTTTTATCAAAGAATGGGTTCTTGTTACTTCATCTAATATACCTACTTGCTCCATAGTAGGTTTAGCATTGCCCCAGATACCTTCCAGTTCTTTAACTTTAGACGCTGCCTTCGGCCAATCCTTGTCTTCAACATAGAAGTTAACATTTCTTACCGCATTGCTAACGCCAATTATACTTGAAAGTGGTGAGAGTTTATACGATTTAGCAATGTCTCCAATGCTGCCCATAAACTGGTTGAGGTTTTCGTAAGAGTTAGTAATTTTCTTATCGGCAATAGCTGTTGATAATTCTTGAAGGGCCTTATCTGCTTCTTTAACACCTTTTTTATCGCCAACTAGCGGTTTGGCATTTACCCATATGGTTTGTAAATTATTAAATCCGGCCTCTGCTTGTTCCCAGTTTTCTTTATTGATACCCTCAAATAAGACACCGGCAGTTGCTTCAAGATCGTAGAGCTCAGGCGGTGGCGAGTAAAATCTCTCAAGCAGCGGGGGATTTGGTTTAGACTCTACAGGTTTGCCAGCAGGACCAACATCAGGCTTTTGGGCTGGGGTCATCATGCCGCAGCCGACGAGTAGAAAAGAGATAACAGCAACCGTTATTATACAGTTTATAACTTTTAAATTCTTAGTGAATTTTTGCAATAATACCCCTCCTTTTTCTTTTATTTTTTGTAGGCTGATTACAATTTATTCGGGGCTTATAAAAGCAACAATGTAGGCATTTAACAGGCCGATCACGTTATAATTCAATAAAGTTAAATAAAATTATATAGAAATGTCAGGAGATTACTATTTCTTTAGATGGTTAATATTCGGATTATATATTGCTTCGCGTCCGACGTAACTGATGTTACTTGGGTTAACTAGTGCTTTTTTGAAAGGGGTATTTAAATATGATGCAAGGTATAATGAAGGTAAATGCTCTTGGGCATTTAGAAATCGGGGGATGCGACGCCACTGAGCTAGTAAAAGTATTTGGCACTCCTCTGTATGTAATGGATGAAAACAAAATTCGCCAAACTGTAAGGCGTATGTAGATTCTTTTAAAAAATACTATCCAAAATTTGAAGTGATTTATGCATGTAAAGTGTTTTCTACAGCGGCTGTGTGTAAATTAATTGAGGAGGAAGACATGGGGCTAGATGTTGTTTCGGGAGGCGAACTATATTCTGCGCTTAGTGTTGATTTATCCTGTTGACCGTATTAACTTTCATGGCAATAATAAAACGTATAGCGAAATTGAACTGGCTCTGGAGGCAAGGATCGGTTGTATTGTTGTTGATAATTTTTACGAACTCGATTTGCTTAACAATTTAACACAAGAGAAAAAGGTTAAACAAAAAATATTATTAAGAGTTTCACCGGGTATTGATGCTCTTACTCATCATTATATTAAAACCGGTATGATCGACTCTAAATTTGGAATGGCCATCGCAAATGGTCAAGCGCTTCTTGGAATCAAAACGGAAGCGCAGATGAGGTTGTTAAGCGCGAAAGTTATCTAGACTTGGTAAATAAAGATGTTTTACCAAAAGGAAAAAAATATAAAACATAGTTGAGCTTGAAATAATAAGGAAGACCAGGCATTGGTCTTCTATTTTGCGTTAAAGCCGGTTTTCAGTTATAATAATGAACAGTTATATTTTGCCTTTGCCTTGGAGTGGACAAATACGACTACGTGAGGAAACTAATGTTTGGCTTCGATCAGGATATGATTTTTCGTATTCCGGCCTTACTCATTGCATTAACAATACACGAATATGCTCATGCTCGGGCAGCAGTCTGGATGGGCGATCCTACGCCAAAGTTTTTGGGACGTCTAACCTTAAATCCAATTTCGCATTTAGATCCCATTGGACTTCTAATGTTATGGCTTGTGCAGTTCGGGTGGGCTAAGCCAGTACCGATTAATCCTAATAATTTTCGTGAATGGCGTAAAGGTATGATACTAGTATCGTTCGCTGGTCCTGGATCCAATATTCTTATGGCCTTTATAGTTGCACTGCTCATGGCGATCTTGGGAGAAATGCAGATGTTAAGTAGCTGGGTATATGCTATTCTGCGCTTGACATATGTCTATAATCTTATCTTCGCAATATTTAACTTAGTGCCTGTTCCGCCGCTAGATGGTTCGAAGATCTTATCCAGTTTATTGCCGGCACGGTATAGTGAGATATTTGATCGTATAGAACCTTATGGCACTTTTATACTAATCGGACTCATCTATCTTGGTATTATAGGCACCATTATTTATCCGATTACTTCATTGCTTGACATTATTATTCGCACTGTAATTCACATTTTTATATAGTAGGGGGAATTTAAATGACAAAGGGCCGGATTTTTAGCGGGATGCAACCTTCGGGTAAATTTCATTTAGGGAATTATTTAGGAGCGCTGGAAAACTGGGTCAAATTACAAAATGAGTACGAGTGTTTTTTCAGTATAGTAGACTGGCATGCCCTTACTTCAAGTTTTGAAGATACCAGTAAGTTAACTGAAAACATTCATAATATGGCACTTGACTGGCTTAGCGCTGGTTTAGATCCTGAGAAAAACGTGATTTTTATTCAGTCACATGTAAAAGAGCATGCCGAACTACACTTGTTATTATCAATGATGACGCCATTATCTTGGTTGGAAAGAGTCCCAACCTATAAGGATAAGATTTCGCAATTAGGTTCGCAAGGCAAAGATATTAATACATACGGATTTTTAGGTTATCCAGAGTTAATGACAGCTGACATAATATTGTATAAGGCTGATACTGTGCCAGTCGGTGAAGATCAAATACCTCATCTGGAGTTATCACGCGAAATTGTGCGACGGTTCAACAATATGTATAAGCCGGTATTTCCTGAGCCCAAGGCCTTTTTAGGCAAAGCTTCGGTGCTTCCGGGGATAGACGGTCGCAAGATGAGTAAATCATACGGTAATGAAATTCCGTTTGCTGCAAGCCCTGACGAGCTTAGAGCTCGGGTGCGGCTGATGGTTACCGATCCACAGCGTGTGAAGAAGTCCGATCCCGGTAATCCTAATGTATGCACAGTTTATTCATTCCATAAGATATTCAATAACGACCAGATTGGCGAACTGGCTAAAAACTGCGGCAATGCTAATATCGGCTGTGTCGACTGTAAAAAATGCTTAGCTGAAAAAATGGTAGATTCCTTATCGGATATTCATGCCCGGCGCAGCGAATTGGAGGCAAATCCGGCCCGTGTTAGAGAAATTCTTGTGTATGGTGCTGAACGAGCACGGAAAGTAGCTGCGGCAACTATGGAAGAAGTTCGCCAAGTAATGAATTTACCATAAAATGGACGATTATAAGATTAAACTAGAAGTTTTTGAGGGGCCAATGGCCTTATTAATGCATCTTATTGAAAAAGCTGAATTAGATATTCACGATATTCCGATAGCTAAAGTTACTGAACAATATATGTTATATCTAAAGGCATTGGAAGAGTTTAATATTGAGATTGCTAGTGAGTTTTTAGTAATGGCCGCCAGTTTACTACAGATAAAATCACGGCTTTTGCTACCTCGCCCGGAACATATAGCGGACAATAGTGAAGAAGAAAGCGACCCACGACAAGAACTAATTGAAAGATTATTGGAATATCGTAAATTCAAGCAGCTTGCTAGCATTTTAGACGGTATGGGATCCCAACGCCAACGCTATTACACTAGGTTACCGCAGGAAATCACTGAACGGGTGTTATTGCCAAGCGGGCTAACAATTCATGACCTTATATCGGCACTGGCATCCCTCTTGACTGATGAGAAGGTTAACTTTGCCTTAGTTGAGCATGATGAAGTTAGCGTTCAGGATAAGATGAATGATATTATATCTTTGCTAATAAAACATAACGGGCAGTTGAAATTCACCGAAACAATTATTCGGTCAGGTACGCGCTCAGAAATGATTGCATCTTTTTTAGCTATTCTTGAATTAATGAAATTACGACGAATCGCAATAACGCAGCAAATGCAGTTCGGACCGATTTATCTAATGCTTAGAGAGGAGTATACATAGTGTTTTATTCCCATTTGAAAGGGCATGTTGAAGCCTTGCTCTTTGCCAGCGGAGTACCTTTGCCGCTTGCTAAAATAGCACAAGTGCTTGAAATAGAGGAAGACAATGTTAAGCTGCTGATTGCCCAGCTGAATGAGGATTTGACAGATAATAATCGCGGTCTTACCATTGTTGAAGTTGCTGGGGGATTCCAATTATGCACTAAACCGGAATTAGCTGAGATCATTGAAAGGTTGGCCAATGTTCGTGAAACTAAGCTATCGACTGCTGCTATGGAAACGGTTGCAGTTATTGCCTTTAAACAGCCGATAACCAAGCAGGAAATCGAAGCTATTCGCGGGGTTAAAGTAGATAAGCCGCTTGCTACGCTTATTGATCGTGGCTTAGTAAAAGAACTTGGCCGTAAAGAAACAATTGGCAGACCAATACTATATGGAACAACTGAAGACTTCTTGCAATGTTTTGGATTAAAATCGTTGGCAGAGTTGCCACCATTAGCCGATCTACTAACTGAACAGCCCTAGGGGCTGTTTTTTTTTAAGACTTTAGTGTGTGACTAAGAGCGAATCCAAAATACATATTTACTTAATTAAAGTTAAAAATATATCCGAATGATGCTATAAGGAGACAGTTATGGAATACGGCTTAGCGGCGTTAGCAGCCCAGATTGTAGTGCTTTATGTTTTTTCAAAGCTCATCATTTATATAGATTTACGTTACCATCGTGATAAATCAGATGATTTTATTGTTGTTAATGTCTATCTCGGTAAGAAGTTCATGCTTTACAGTATGAAGGTACCGGTTGTTGAGTTAATAAAAAATGATGAATCACTTTGGCTTTCGTCTGAGATAAAAACTTCAGATGGAACTGCTAAAACTAAAACAAACATTGAACGTGAGCGTCGGTTTCTAAATAATATCGTTAGAATGTATTTTTATAACCCGCGACGTTTGTGGCATGCTTTTAAATCGGTAAAATTTTATGCTAAATTATACCGAAGGGTTATTTGTAGGCTAGTTAATTCGCTAAATTGTGAACGTCTGTATTGGAAGACAACATATGGTTCAGATGATGCTGCCATTACTGGTTTAATGTCGGGAACTTTATGGACAGTTAAAGGTATGTTAGTAACTGTGCTAAGGCGACGTTTCTGCTTTAGTGCTCCGCCAGAACTGTCGGTAACTCCTGCGTTTGGGCAAGCTTGTTTTTACGTCGACTTTCAGTGCATATTCAGTCTAAGACTTGGAAAAGTTATAAGTGCAGCAACAATTTTGACAAATTTAAGTGGTAAGGGGGCAGCAACTGGTGGCCGAGCATCCAATCCAAGGGCTAATGAAGACAGCTATGGAAAGTATAAAAGATATGGTTGATGTCAATACTATCGTTGGCGATCCGGTAGAAACACCTGATGGCACTGTTATAATTCCAATTTCGAGGGTAACTTTTGGTTTTGCTGCTGGGGGTGGAGATTTTGAATCAGAAGAAGAGCCGGAACAGCTTGGCAATTCCTTCGGCGGAGGGAGCGGTGCTGGAGTTAGTGTAAAACCAGTCGGATTCTTAGTGTGTACGCAATCTAGCGGCGTGAAATTCCTGCCGGTAGAAGGTAATCTTGTGTATGACCGGGTGCTGGATTTAGTTCCGCAAGTGCTGTCTAAGATTCAGGCAATGATGTCAAAAAAACAGCAGCAGGACGAATTAGAAGATTTGGCACAAACAGCGGAGACGCAAGCAGCTCAGTCGCAGCAACTACAAGTATAAATTGTAAACCGTCTACACTGTAGGCGGTTTTCTATTTATAAGGTCACAAGAGTCTGTAAAATTAAAGCGCCAATACTAAAGAATAAATTAGTATTGGCGTTAATGGTATATTATTTACTTTATGAAATTGTTGGAAGATTTTGCACATAACAGTATAGCTTATTTCATATAAATTTTAATAGCTTATTGCAACTTTTCCAATTCATTTTTTATTTTCGTTGCATGTAATGCTTCAGCTTCTGCAAAGTGGCGGTAAAGCTTGGAAACTTCTTCATTATTTATTTGTTCGGCAAATGTCTGATAATCTCGCACAAGCTCTTGCTTTTGAGTAAGCGTAGACCGTAAGGCTGTTTTCAAATCCATCATTTCCATGGTTTCACCTCCCTCAAATTAATATTATAATGTCCTATTTATATCATAAAAATGTATGACCACTTTGACGACTGGGTAAAACATATATATAATAATTACTAGTTTACTTTTTCCGTATTTAAATTTAATTATGCACTTATAAAATGCTTTTTTTACGACTATGATTGAGGGGTATTATATGATGTATAAGTATAAACTGTTTTACATATTATTACTATTTTTTATGGTTCCGATGCAAGTCATGGCAGCTCCTAGCAAACCACCAGAAGTTACAGCAAAATCGGCAATTGTTATTGAGGCCAATACCGGAAAAGTGTTATATGCTAAGGAAAGTGAACAAAGACGTTATCCTGCTAGTACGACCAAGATAATGACATTAATAGTTGCGCTTGAACACGGCAATCTAGAGGACATAGTAACTACAAGTGCTAATGCTGCCAGTACCGAGGGCTCCTCGCTGTGGTTGACAGAAGGTGAACAGCTCAAACTTAAGGACATGTTATACGGAATCATGTTAGTTTCAGGAAATGATGCAACGGTAGCTGTAGCCGAACATATATCTGGTTCACTACCCAAATTCGCAAGGTTGATGACTGAGAAGGCTCATGCTATAGGAGCAACTTCAACTTCATTTACTAATTCGAGTGGTCTGCCAGATCCAAATCATTATTCTACTGCTCATGACCTTGCAAAAATTACTGCATACGGCTACAAAAATCCAATGTTTACGCAAATAGTAGGAAGCAAAAGCAAGATTATCCCATGGCCGGGTAAAGATTACGACCGTGAACTCTTTAATGAAAACCGGATGCTTTGGCTATACGAAGGCGCCAATGGTGTTAAAACTGGTTACACGGAAGCCGCAGGCCGCTGCTTAGTTTCAGCAGCTAATAAGAATGGTATTCAACTTATAACAGTTGTTTTGGATAGTGATCATATGTGGGAAGACTCTATTGCGTTATTGGATTACGGTTTTGATAATATTTCACCTGAGATAATTTTTAACAAAGGTGAAATTTTAAAGACAATCAAGGTCACAAATGGCAAAAGTGGAAGTGTAAAACTGCTAGTAAATTCAAAAATAGTTGCGCCAATTTCCGAAACCGACAAAAATGAGTTTAGGACCGAGATTGAGGCGCCTGCTAAAGTCGAGGCCCCAATAAAAGCTGGGCAGACACTTGGTACAGTCAAATTAATATATAAGGATATTGAGGTGGAAACGGCTGATTTAGTGGCTGCCGAAAGTATTGAGAAAAAGTCGTTGTTCGGTTTGCTGTGGAGTTCAGTGTGGAATTTTTTTACATTCATTATTCGTAACTTTGCTTAAGAGGGAGTATCCCTCTTTTTTTATTGTCTTCGAAAGGCTGCACTTGTTCTAGTTACCTGGGATGATTCATACGCTCTTAGCGAGGTGATGCAGGTGATTAATATAATTTGGGTACTTTTAATGGCTGGCGGAATTATCTATGCCGGCCTGAACGGACGAATTGAAATTATAACGCAAAGTGCAATAACAGCTGCAGAGGATGCCGTAAACCTTTCTTTTAAACTAATAGGCGTTATGTGCCTGTGGCTTGGTATCATGAAAATTGCTGAAGCCTCTGGTTTTGTACGTTTTATATCGATATTGCTGAGTCCAGTTATCCGCTTGCTGTTTCCTAGTGTACCGTCCAGTCATCCGGCAATGGGAGCAATAATCATGACACTAAGCGCAAATATGCTCGGGCTTGGTAATGCTGTAACGCCGCTTGGTATTAAGGCAATGCAGGAACTGCAGAAACTAAACATAAAAAAAGACACCGCATCTCCTGCAATGTGCACCTTACTTGCTTTGTGCACTACAGGTTTTACACTGGTCCCGGCTACTATTATTGCGCTGCGATCGGCGGCTGGCTCTGTAAATCCTGCTGAAATAGTAGGCGCAACCCTTGCAGTAAGTCTTGGAGCGACTGTCATTGCCATTACTGTTGACCGCATATGCCGGATGGTATTTGCCCGCGATAGGAGGTAGCAAATGTTTGAAGAACTATGTAGTTTATTATCGAGCTGGGCAATACCAGCTTTACTGCTCGGAATTCCCATCATTGGCGTTATACGACGGGTGAAGGTATACGAATTATTTGTCGAAGGTGCCGCCGAGGGGTTTCACACTTCAATTCGTATAATGCCGTTTTTAGTAGCAATGCTGGTAGCTGTAAATATTTTTCGGGCCTCAGGGGCGATGGATTTGCTTATTGGGATCTTTGAACCTGTACTTAATGCTTTCGGAATTCCGGCCGATTTAGCCCCTCTCGCTATAATGCGTCCTTTATCCGGATCAGGTGCGCTTGGTCTTGTTACTGAGATTTTAAATACTTATGGCCCGGACTCCATGGTCGGACGGATTGCCTCAACGGTACTTGGCAGTACTGATACAACTTTTTATATTCTGACTGTTTATTTTGGAGCTGTTGGGATTAGGAATCCTCGATATTCTGTTTTTGTTGGTCTAACGGGTGATGTTGCGGGATTTTTAGGCTCAATATATGTATGTACGCTATTGTTTAGCTAAAATAAAACCAATTTGGAAAACTGGCAGCTTTTGCTGCCAGTCCTTTTTTTGACTGTTGTGACACTTTGGGGCGCTAAGAATAGACTGTATTGTGATTAAGGAAGTGAATGGAGGGACGTCCATGGTAAAGGTAGTCGTTGCAGGCGGCGGTTGGGCGGGATGCGCAGCAGCATTGTCAGCTGCTAAGGCTGGAGCCGAGGTGATACTAATTGAGCGAACCGATTTATTATTGGGAACGGGACTAGTCGGCGGAATATTCCGTAATAACGGACGTTATACTGCAGCTGAGGAAGCCATTGCGATGGGAGGAGGCGATCTTTTTGTTGCAATGGATGCTAATAGCCGTCATGAGGGTATTAATTTTCCAGGGCATAACCACGCATCGCTTTATGATGTAACAACAATGGAACCTTTAGTAAGGAAGGTACTACAAAATTATAATATTGAAATAAAAACAAAAACACGCGTTATAGATATAATTAAATATGGTAAGACCATAAAAGCACTAATCTTAGATCATGATGAGGTAGTTCGAGGAGATGTATTTATCGATACAACTGGCTCAGCCGGCCCGATGGGCAATTGTCTTACATATGGTAACGGTTGCTCAATGTGTATTTTACGGTGCCCGTCATTTGGACCGCGGATTAGCGTTACCAGTAAAGCGGAAGTAAAAGAGATTATGGGCTGCAAAGCTGATGGGTCATTTGGTGCGATGAGCGGTTCCTGTAAGCTAAATAAAGATTCCTTAAGTTTGGAAATTAGAGAACAGCTCGATTCTGCAGGTGTGGTAGTATTGCCGTTGCCGGAAAGTCTTCAAAAAACTGGGACACTAGGCAAAAAAGCATGTTCACAGTATGCCGTAAAAGAATATGCAACAAACTTAGTATTGCTCGACACCGGGCATGCAAAGCTAATGACGTCATATTTTCCGCTTGATGATTTACGCAAGGTCCCAGGGCTTGAGCGCGCCCGTTATGAAGATCCTTACTCGGGCGGTGTTGGTAATTCGGTGCGTTATTTAGGAATTGCGCCATGCAGTAACTATTTAAAGGTTGATGGGGTTGATAACTTATTCTGCGCGGGTGAAAAATCGGCCATACTAGTTGGTCATACCGAGGCTATTATTACAGGATTATTAGCAGGTCATAATGCAGTTCGACATTGTCTCGATATGCAATACCTAGAAATTCCAACAAGTTTAGCCATCGGTGATTTTATCGCCTATGTTCATGAGCAAATGACTACAGATTTGGGACTAAGGGTGCGCTATACCTTCTCTGGTTCAGTTTATTTTGACAGGATGAAGTCTAGGGAGTTATATTCTACAAATCGTAATGTTATCAAAGAGCGGGTAGCAAGTGCAGGGTTGACCGACATTTATAATACCTGTCTAGTATAGGAGGGTGCTACGTTATGCATAATAATATGAGCCGTTGTATTGACATAAATTCAGCGTATTGCCCTTGTCTGCTAGCTGAAACAAATAATTGCGTTTTCTGTAGTCATCTTCAGGGAAAGTTCATGTGCGATTGTAATTGGGCCGGGGTATGCGTTTTGTATGAAAAATATTGGCAGCCTAAGAAACGTTGTTTAAGAGGCGGAGATGTTTTGTCTGTGCGGGTTGAAGCTGAAACACAGTATGAGATAATCGAGCGAATAAATGAACATGTCTATAGGCTTGAATTTGTTTTGCCTAATGAACTTGCCGAAAGTTTGACAAAGGCTGGGGCATTTATCTTTATGCGTTGCCCCGGGGACCCTGATTTTTATTATTTTCCGGTCGGAATAATGAAGGTTAATCAGAATAAAGTCCAAGTAGTGATTGAAGCTATAGGACCTAAATCACGTAGAATATTAAGTGAAACTTGCAGTAAGATTATGGTTAGGGGACCTTATTTCAATGGGATACTCGGGCAACCATGGATTGACAATACTGAGAACAGTAGGATATTATTGGTTGCAGGAGGAATGGGGCAGCCGCCGGCACTTGCTATTGCAAGCAAGTTAGTAAACAATAATAATGAAGTTACGGCTGTATTAGCCCCTGGTCATATCGGTAAAGTTTTTATTGGCGACGAATTACGAGCACTTGGAATCCAAGTCAAGGACGTCACATCGATGCGCCGTGACGGGCTGGATATGCTTACTAATATTTTCAGTGAGTATGATTTGGTTGTGAGTGCCGGACCTGATGAACAGCATTATGGTGTTATTGATGCCATGCAGAGAGCTGATATAAATCTGCCGATGGCTGCTACCAATAATGCTACTATGTGCTGTGGTGAGGGTATATGCGGAAGCTGCCAAAAAGAGACTCAACGCAGTGGAGTTATTCGAACCTGTAAAGTACAAACAGATTTTAAAGATATTATTCGTGACTAATGAACTATTGGAGGCTCTAATGGAAGAACGGTTGCAGAAAATTATCAGTCAGGCCGGGATTGCCTCCCGCCGTCATGCCGAAAAGTTAATTACTGACGGGCGGGTTTCAGTTAATGGCCGTATTGTTACAGAGCTTGGCACTAAAGTTGAGCCGTACAAGAATAAAATTGCAGTTGATGGCAAGGTTATTGCTGTTGAAAAGTACGTCTATATATTGCTGAATAAGCCGAAGGGCGTTGTTACCACTCTCAATGATCCTCAAAAACGTAAGACAGTGGCAGATTTGATTAGAGATATCCCCGAGCGGATTTACCCTGTCGGCAGACTTGATTACAACACTGAAGGATTGCTTTTACTGACTAATGACGGGGAATTAACAAATGCGCTAATTCATCCTAGTCGTAAGGTTAGAAAAGTTTACTTAGCTATCGTCGAGGGCTTTCCAACTGAAGAGAAACTTGATCGATTACGAGTTGGCATAAGGTTGGATGATGGCATGACGGCTCCCGCTTTAGTAAATATTGTAGATTTTGATAGGGAAAGAAATTTAACCGCACTTGAAATAGTAATTCATGAAGGTAAGAATAGACAAATTCGCCGAATGTGCGAGAAAATCGGGCATCCGGTAAAGCAACTTAAGCGAATTAAGTTTGCCTTTCTGGATTTACAAGGAGTTAGAAGAGGCAGTTACAGGTTCCTAACTCCGGCTGAAGTAGCTGAATTAAAAAGCTTATAATACCAGGTTAAATCTTTAAAATAAGGGTTTTAAGGTCAGCAGAGTTTATAGCGGCAAATTTTGATGACAGAGGTACAGCCGACGGCTTCGCTGTCGCTAAGGGCTCGGCAGAAGCCGGGCTTTCTTATTTATGGAGAGTTCCTAGCAGTAAATAAATTAGACGGGTGAAAAATATCATGCAGCGAATTATTGTTGTGGGCGGCGGAGCCGCTGGGCTTATGGCGGCGTATAGTGCCGCAAAAAATGGTGGAACGGCTACAGTTTTAGAAAAAATGCCGGATATTGGAAGGAAAATTTTGATAACCGGTAAGGGAAGGTGCAATATCACTAATAGCGCCGATATTAAGACAATTATTAAAAATATACCTGGCAACGGTGCATTTCTTTATAGTGCACTTAGTGCTTTTGATAATAACGATGTCGTCAGTTTTATGAATGAATACGGAGTTAAAACAAAGGTAGAGCGTGGCAACCGAGTTTTTCCAGTTAGTGATAAAGCCCGCGATGTTGTTGCCGCCTTTGCGAAAGCTTTAGCCCGTGTGGGTGCAACGGTTATAACTGGGACAACTGTGAAAAAAATTAGGGTTGCTGAAAATAAAGTCGTTGGAGTCGTAACGGAAAAAGGACACGAATATAATGCCGATGCTATTATTGTGGCAACAGGCGGTGCATCTTATCCGGGTACCGGGTCTTCGGGGGATGGATATAGAATAGCCAAGGAACTAGGTCACACTGTTACATCTCTTAAACCTTCACTCGTGCCATTAGAAGTAGCTGAAGAGTGGGTACAAGATTTGCAAGGCTTGTCGCTTCGTAATATTACGGCTAGCGTTATATTCGAAGGTAAAAAAGTTGCTGAAGAATTCGGTGAGATGCTGTTTACCCACTACGGTCTTAGTGGACCGATAATCTTGTCGTTGAGCAAAAAAGTTGCTGAATTATTGAATAATCATAACAAGGAAGTTATGGTTTCGATTAATTTAAAACCAGCGCTAAGTCTTGAAATCCTAGATCAACGGATTCAGCGAGACTTCGAAAAGTTTTCGCGTAAACAGTTTAAAAATGCATTAAGTGACTTATTGCCAGCTAAACTGATTGAGACATTTATCGATTTGTCGTTTATTGATCCTGAAAAACCTGTCAACCAGATTACTAAAAAAGAGCGCCAACGGATGATTGAGTTGTTGACTGATCTTAGACTCACTATTACTAAAACCAGACCGATTAGTGAGGCGATAGTAACGGCTGGTGGAGTAAATATTAAAGAAATTAATCCGAAGACAATGGAATCCAAATTAATAAACGGTTTATATTTTGCTGGCGAAGTTATTGATATTGATGGGTTTACTGGCGGGTATAATCTTCAAGCTGCATTTGCAACAGGCTATGTGGCAGGATATCAATCTGTATTATCTCGGCAGTAGAATTTCAATGTTTTGAGCATAATATGGGAAACATTAGATTTTGGAGGAGCAAAGTGAGTACTTCAAAATGGAATTGGCTGCTGAACATTGACAAATTAATATTCAAGCTTGCTTCAGTCTTAATTGTTACCTTAGTTAGTATACAATTATTACATATAAACGATAATATGCGACTATACATTTCTAAAGTAGACAGGCTTGAGGGAGATAATATTAGTCTTGAGGGGACTTATCATGCCGAGGCGCCTTTACAGATTAAAGACAGCGAATCGGCAGCGGGCTATTTTAAGTCATTCCGTGCAAGTAAGGTTCTGAATTTACGCCTAATAAAGCCTCAAGCAAGTTCGGATATATGTGCCACAGTTAATGGAAAGGTAATCGACGACTTTCGAAAAGGTAGTGTCAGACTGATTGTATATGATGGCGACTATGTTGAGATTGACTCTACAGCCTTTCAAGGACCCGTACAAGCCGTTGTTAATGTAATAGGTGACAAGGTGGAAGCGCCAATTGATGGACTGTTTTTAGAGGGCAATGGCAATATGCTGCCAATTGGCCGGGTAAAGTTTAAAAACTAGCCATTTCTCGTTAGAAACTGCAAGATAAAAATATATGGAAAAGGATATCAGCTTTTTGTAGGGAATATAAAATTACAAGAATTTTTCGCTAGACACCGGAGGTTTCGTCTATGATCATTGTTATGAATGCCCCAACGACCGACCAAGTCAATCGGGTTATTGAAAAATTGACTCAAGTCGGTCTTGACGCACATTATCTACATAGCTGCGGAAAAACAATCGTTACAGCAATTGGGGATTCGACAGCTTGCAACGAAAAGCAATATGAGCGGATGCCTGGAGTTGATAGAGTTTTACCAATTGTAACTCCTTATAAATTAGTAAGCCGGGAATTTCGATCCGATAATAGCCTTGTCCAAGTAGAAGGAGTCTGCTTTGGCGGGACAAGCATTCCTGTAATTGCCGGACCGTGCGCTGTTGAAAGTTATGAACAATTGAAGGAGTCTGCCTTGGCTGTTAAAAAAGCCGGAGCAAAACTCCTACGCGGAGGTGCCTATAAACCTCGTACTTCACCTTATAGTTTTCAGGGGTTGGAGCAGGAGGGACTTGATATCCTCAGAGCTGTTTCTAAAGAAGTTGGATTACCAATAGTTTCAGAAGTTACTGACCCTCGCGCTGTTGAGGTCATGGCCGAGCAAATTCACATGCTACAAATAGGTGCGCGAAATATGCAGAATTTTGTACTCCTGAAGGAAGTGGCTAAAACTAATAGGCCAGTGCTTTTAAAACGAGGGCCGGCTGCCTCAATTGAAGAATGGTTAATGGCCGCTGAGTATATCATGGCCGGCGGAAATGATAAGATAGTGTTGTGCGAACGGGGAATACGGACCTTTGAAAGTTTTACCCGCAACACTTTGGACTTAAATGCTGTTCCAGTTATTAAACAACTTAGTCATTTGCCAATTGTGGTCGATCCAAGCCATGGTACTGGAAATTGGAGTTGGGTTGGACCAATGGCTAAGGCAGCTCTTGGTGCAGGAGCAGACGGCTTAATAATTGAGGTTCATCCTGATCCCGAAGAGGCTGTATCGGATGGGCCGCAATCGTTGACACCGATAAATTTCAGGCAATTAATGCAAGAGTTAACCTCAATAGCCGCTGCGCTTAACAGAAAAATGAGTTAAGCAAAGGAAGGTGCTAAATGGAATCAAAAATAGTAAATAGAGTATCCGTATTACGAGGCGATATAGCCATACCCGGCGATAAATCGGTTTCGCATCGCAGTGTAATGATGGCAAGCCTATCATCTACGCCTGTGCTTGTTAAAAATTTCCTCAACTCTGATGATTGTCTGGCAACTGTTGCTTGTATGACTAAGTTAGGGGCAAAGGTTGAACAAAAGACACCCAATGAACTATTAATATCGGGAAATGGGTTATTCGGACTAAAGGAACCACAGGATGTTCTAGATGCCGGAAATTCAGGTACAACGATGCGGCTGCTAGCTGGTATTTTAGGAGCGCAGCCGTTTTTTAGTATCTTAACAGGAGATCATTCGCTCTGCTCCCGGCCTATGGGACGAGTAATTGAGCCTTTACAGCGAATGGGTTGTTTTATACTTGGCCGGGATCAGTCGAAATATGCACCCTTGGCTTTAGCTCCAGCTTCCAAAATCCACGGTATTGAATATAAAACACCTGTGGCTAGCGCCCAGTTAAAATCTGCTATTTTGTTAGCTGGGCTATTTGCAGACGGCGCTACTGTTGTTACTGAACCAGAACTATCTCGGGATCATACTGAGAAAATTCTTGCGGCCTTCGGTGTACCAATTAGTGTATCTGGTACGTCAATTAAACTAACACCAGTGTCAGAACTTAAAGCACCTGACATACTGCAAGTTCCGGGCGACATAAGTTCGGCTGCTTTCTGGGTTGTTGCAGCGACAATAATTCCTGGAAGTAAAATTATTCTGCGCAATGTCGGTGTTAATCCTACCCGAACAGGCATAATCCATGTTCTAAAACAGATGGGAGCAAATATACAATTAGTAAATGAGTCGTTCGCAGGGCAAGAGCCCATTGCTGATTTAATTGTCTCGTCAGCCGAACTTGTAGGCGTTGAAATTAAACCGGCCATTATTCCGACTCTGGTAGATGAAATACCAATTTTAGCCGTAGCGGCAATGTTTGCCAAGGGAAGAACAATAATACGGGGTGCGTCTGAGCTCAGAGTTAAGGAAACTGATCGATTAAAGGCTATAAGTACTGAATTTAATAAGATGGGTGCTAATATTATCGAGACCAAAGACGGCCTGGTAATTGATGGCCCGCAGCAGCTAAAATTTGGACGAGTCTATTCCCATAATGATCATCGAATGGCAATGGCATTGGCAGTTGCCGGGGCTGCAGCCCAAGGCGTGCAAATAGATTATGCAAAATGTGTATCTATATCATATCCTGACTTTTTTAATGTACTAAAAAAGCTAAGTGAGCAATAGGATAAATGATAAATGATAAGTGGAGGAACAATGAAGAAACTGACGATTGCAATTGACGGACCAGCCGGTGCGGGTAAAAGCACAGTCGCACAAATAGTTGCCGGAACTCTGAACTATACCTATATCGACACTGGGGCAATGTACAGGGCTGTTACTTGGCTGGCAATAGCTAATAATATTACTTCAGATAAAGTTTTAATTAATTACGCACGCGAGGCCGTTATAAGGCTAGCTTATATTAATGGCAAAACAAAGGTGTTTGTCAACGGCACGGATGTAACTGACGAAATTCGCACTCCTGAAATTTCACGTAAGGTAGCAGAAATAGCTCAGATTCCTGCTATTAGGGAAGTCTTAATAGCTAAGCAGCGTGAGATGGCCCAGGAGGGTGGAGTGGTAATGGATGGGCGTGACATAGGCAGCTATGTCTTACCAAATGCCGATGTTAAATTATTTTTAACAGCTTCAATCGAAGAAAGGGCACGACGGAGATGGCAGGAACTTACAGAGAAAGGTATTGATGTTTCCCTTCAGGACATTGCCAATGATATTACTTGCCGTGACAAACAAGATTGTGAGCGGGAGATAGCTCCTCTAAAGAAAACTGAAGACGCTATTTTGATCGATACTACAGGAATAACAATTCAAGGCACAGTACAAAAGATTCTAGATATTTGCAGGGAGAGAGCAGGTCTTGTATGATATTTTAAAATTACTAGTTTTAGTGTTGTTTAAATTGGTGTTCTGTTTGGAGATTTCCGGTCAAAATAATATCCCCAAAAAAGGCAGCGCAATTATTGCCTCCAATCACATAAGCTTGCTGGATCCGCCGGTGATTGGCGTGAGTATGCCAAGATATATTCATTTTATGGCCAAAGAAGAATTATTCAAGTATCCCGTGTTTAATTGGATTATCACACAGCTTAAAGCTTTTCCTGTACGGCGGGGAACTGCTGACCGCACTGCTATACGGACAGCAATTAATCTACTGGAATCAGGGGCAATAGTCGGGCTTTTTCCTGAAGGAACCCGGAGTAAAACAGGGGTACTTGGCAAACCTGAACCCGGTTTAGCTCTAATAGCTGTTAAAACAGGGGCACCAATTATTCCGACTGCTGTCATTGGAACCGGCGACTTTAGTAAAAAGCTTCTACCGAAATTTAAAGTGAAGTTTGGTAAGCCGATAGGAGTAGAAAAAGGGAAAACTGATAAAGAAAGTCTGGAGAAAATCAGCCAGTCCTTAATGCAAGAAATTGCTAGATTGATAAAAGAGGGGTAATCGCATGCATGATAGTCTGTCAATGGTGTTATTCCAGCGAATAGCAATTATTGCAGTCGTTGCCTATGTCTTTTCTCAAACCCAGGCTTTTAGATCTTTGTTTAAAAAAGAAACAACTCTCAAAGAAAAACTTGTGCTAATATTAATTTTTACAACAGTTTCGATCGCTGGAACTTATTTCGGAATTCCAATAGAAGATGCCTTGGCTAACGTCAGAGATACCGGCACTATTGTTGCTGGTCTTCTGGGCGGTCCGCTGGTTGGCGGCATAACCGGTGCTATAAGTGGTATCCATCGCATGACTCTTGGCGGGTTTACTGCGGTAGAATGTGGTTTTGCAACTATCCTTGGCGGTATATTATCTGGCTATATAAGTGTTCGAATGAAACCCAGAACTCCTGAGGTAATCACCGGAATAGTTACAGGAGTATTTATTGTTTTATTCAGCATGGGGCTGATATTATTGTTTGCTAAGCCTTTCAGCGCAGCGGCTTCTCTTGTATTCAAAGTTGCGGTACCAATGTCAGTTGCTAATGCAATTGGTATTGCCGTTTTCATGATAATCATTCATAACGCTCGCGAGCATCAAAATAAAATTGGCGCCCTCCAAACTAATAAAGCACTTCGTATAGCTAATGCAACATTGCCACACCTGCGCAAAGGACTAAACTCAAATTCAGCTGAAAAAGTAGCAGCAACTATAAAGAATATGACTTCCGCATCGGCAGTAGCTGTAACCGATTGCTCGCAAATACTTGCCCATGTCGGAATGGGGTCTGAACACCATCATAGGGGAGCTCCGCTACCTGAAATGATAAGGAGTTGTTTGACCACTGGACATATTACTCTTGTGCAGTCAGCTAATGAATTAGGCTGCAGTTATGCAAAATGTCCGCTTAAGTCGGCAATAACGGTACAATTATTATGCCGGGAAGAAAAAGTTGGGACGTTGACGATTTATTACTCGTCTGAAGCGGCTATTACTGAGCTGGATATTGAGTTCGCGCAAGGCCTCGGACAAATTTTTAGTACACAGCTAGAGCTGGCTAAACTGCAGCAAAAGGCTGAGCTAGCTACAAAAGCCGAATTAAAAGCCTTGAGAGCGCAAATAAATCCCCATTTTTTATTTAACTCCTTGAACACCATTGTGTCACTATGTCGGACAAATTCAGAAGAGGCTAGACATTTAATTATAGAATTAAGCGACTTTTTTAGACGAAGCCTGAAATCAGCGCAAGAATTTGTTAATATTCAAGAAGAATTAGAACTTGTCGATTCATATCTAACGCTTGAAAAGGCTCGATTTGGTCGGCGTCTTTCTGTAGAAAAAGATATTGATTCGGAAGCTATGAGTGTCCCAATTCCTATTTTTACCTTGCAGCCGTTAGTAGAGAATGCTGTAAAACACGGACTGTTGGCGAAGGAACAAGGAGGAACAGTAACTATCTTAATTAAAAAAGACCACAATCGGGTGCTGATCTGCATAAATGATGACGGACAAGGAATTGCCCCCGAGCTGCTAACGAAGATACTTACACATGGCTTCGGGAAGGGCGCCGGTGTCGGTTTATCAAATGTTAATGAACGGCTGAAAGTTATTTACGGCCCGCAGCATACGTTGGCAATCGACAGCGTGCTGGGTGTTGGTACGAATGTTAGATTCAGTATTCCGATAAGGAGTAATGAAGGGGTGGTAGCATGAGCACATCAATGACCATTCGGGCAATGATTGTTGATGATGAAGAGCATGCACGCAACGAGTTAAGATATTTGCTTGCGGAATATCCTGATGTTGAAATCATCAGCCAATCAAGTAATTGTTCTGAGGCATTGAGAGTAATTGATAAACTAACGCCGCATCTAGTGTTTATGGATATAGAAATGCCAGGCATGAATGGACTTAAAGCTGCAAAAAAAATTGCCGCGGCAGAATTTCCGCCGCTTATTGTTTTTGCAACAGCCCATGAAGAATTTGCTGCCAAGGCTTATGAAATTGACGCTGTTGATTATCTTTTAAAGCCATTCTCATCAAAAAGAGTTAACAGGTGTATAAAAAGGGTACGAAATCTTTTGACGAACAGGCTGAATGTTTCCAGCCACTATCTATCAAGCATAAACAGTCAACCTTCTAAGCAAAAATTAGCCATAGAGAATAATGGCAAGGCTAGCATTATTGATATTAATGATATTATATTAGCCTGCTGTGTAGACGGGCAAGTGGCAATCTACACTAACGACAGAACCTATTATTCTAATATGACGCTTCATGAACTTCAGGTGCGACTTAAATACCAACCATTTTTCCGTAGTCATCGATCATATTTAGTAAATATCGAAAAAATCCGTGAAGTAATACCTTGGTTTAACGGTACATATAATTTAGTACTTGAAGGTATGCCTAGAATGGAAGTCCCGGTAAGTCGCCAACACGCAGGCTGTTTAAAAAAAATATTCAATCTATAATGCAATTGGGAAGGGAAACTATGTAGTTCACCCTTCCTTTTTGACATATCGGGCCAACTTTAAAGTATGTATTCAAAATGAAGATTATCATAAAATAAAGCAAGTTATCAGAATTTACAGTGTTCTGTTTTAAGGAGGTGAAGCCACAGGGTTTATTATTTCAAGTAAAGGAGATGAAAGTATGAATTCAGTAATGCTACTAATTGTTGCAGCGTGCGTTTTTGCTCTTGCTTATCGCTATTATTCTTCTTTTATTGCTGCCAAGGTTTTTGCATTAAATGATTCTTACGTAACACCCGCATACCGTCTGAATGACGGTCGTGAATTTGTGCCAACTAATAAATGGGTTCTATTTGGTCATCATTTTGCGGCAATTGCCGGTGCAGGTCCGCTAGTTGGGCCAGTTTTAGCCGCCCAATATGGCTGGGGACCTGGTTTTGTATGGATTCTGCTTGGTTCAGTTTTTGCTGGCGCAGTACATGACTTTATAATTCTATTTGCATCGATTCGTCATAACGGCCAATCGCTTGCTGTTATCGCCAGACGGGAAACTGGTCCAGTTACTGGTGTTACTACTTCTTTAGCCATCTTTTTTATAATTATCGTAGCACTAGCTGGTTTGGCAATTGTTGTCGTAAATGCTTTATTTAAAAATCCATGGGGTTTATACACCCTTGCTATGACCATCCCGATCGCAGTAGCAGTTGGGCTTTATATGTTCAAGATTTCTCCGGGATCAATTCGTTCTGGTTCGATTATTGGTTTTTTATTGGTTATGGGCGCGGTATTCACTGGACATTGGCTAAGCCCAGGCCAACCATGGGAAGGAATAGCAGGTGCATTCTACTTTACTAAGCCGCAGCTTTCGATTGCTCTTCCGCTTTACGGTTTCTTTGCGGCAGTTTTACCGGTTTGGTTACTGCTGGCACCTCGGGATTATTTAAGCTCCTATATGAAGATTGGTACAATACTGGCTCTTGCAGCAGGCATTCTAATTGTTCAACCTATAGTTCATATGCCGATGACTACAAGATTTGTTGATGGCGGCGGACCAATTATTCCTGGACCTTGGTGGCCGTATGTATTTATTACAATCGCTTGTGGCGCAATTTCTGGGTTCCACTCATTAATTAGTTCAGGCACTACTCCAAAGATGATTGAAAAAGAAACTCAATCTCGTATGATTGCATATGGCGGTATGTTAGTAGAAGGTTTTGTTGGTATAATGGCATTAATTTCAGCAGTAGTTTTAATGCCTGGCGATTACTTTGCCATAAATACTCCGGCAGCATCCTTTGCTAAAATTAATATACCGACTGTAGAACTTAATGAACTTGCCCTTCTTGTCGGCATGGATATAGCCCATCGACCAGGCGGTGCAGTTTCACTAGCGGTTGGTATGGCGCATGTTTTCTCTAGTATTGGCGGTATGAAACATCTTATGAGTTACTGGTATCAATTTGCCATAATGTTTGAGGCCCTCTTTATTTTGACAACCATTGATGCCGGTACGCGGGTAGCTCGATATATTCTTCAAGATATTCTAGGGACTTACGTTTATGCACCGCTGAAACAAACAGGATGGTGGCCTGGAATTCTGTTTTCAAGCGCTTTAGTTACTTATATGTGGGGCTATCTATTGTATAGTGGTGACGTTGCAACCATATGGCCGCTTTTTGGTGTAGCTAACCAATTGCTTGCTTGTGTTGCACTGGCCGTTGGAACTACAATTATCCTTAAAATTGCTCCCAAGAAGTCCTATGCTTGGGTAACTTTTGCACCGCTAATCTTTTTAGCAATCACCGTTATTACTGCCGGTATCATGAACGTCGGTATGTATTTTAAACGCGGGGATACACTTGGCAATTTGAATGGTACAGTCAGTATATTCTTGATTATCTTGGTTATTGTTACTCTGATTGACTCAGCGCGTAAATGGTTGGAGCTTCTCAAAACTGATGGACCGATTGGCATGAACACCGAAATACAAGACTTTACTCAATATGAGGTAAAACAACCGTCTAGTACGCAATAGAAACGACTCGAAAAATAAGAGGGTCCATTGAGGCGCTCTTATTTTTTTTATGAATATAGCAATAATAATATTTTAAGATAGCGCAGCGTACTTGAGGAATACTAGGCATTAAGGTACTAATTCTTTAGTAAAAATATATGTAAATAAAGGAATTATATTTTTGAGGTGCGAATACTATAATCAATATTTAAATAGGAGGTTGCCAATGAAAGTCTATTTGGCCAAACATCGAGGCTTTTGCTACGGTGTAAAGCGCGCAGTTGAACTGGCGGAGGCGACTGCCAATAGTACAGAAAATGTTCATACGCTCGGACCAATCATTCACAATCCCCAAGTAGTCGGCCGCTTAGCCGACCAAGGCATTGCAGTGGCTGAGGACTTGTCACAGATAAAAGATGGTAAAGTAATAATACGTTCTCATGGGGTTGGCCCACGCATTTACGATGAGGCCAAAGCTAGTGGGTTAGAAATTGTTGATGCAACTTGTCCGCATGTGAAAAAAGCCCAACAGGCCGCAGCCGAGCTTTTGGTCGAAGGGTACAAGGTTGTCGTAGTTGGTGAACGACATCATCCTGAGGTCAAGAGTATTGTTGAGTGGTCTAAAAATACAGCAACAGTCATCGAAACAACCGAAGAAGCGCAGAACCTGCCATTTACAGCCCGCATAGGTGTTGTTGTGCAGACAACCTTTGCTGGAAGAGACTTTGATGCGATTGTAGCAATCTTAAAGGCTAAGTGCGATGAATTTAGGATTGAAAGAACTATTTGCAACGCTACCGAAGCTAGGCAAGGAGCAGCTGTTGAACTGGCCCGTACTGTCGATATTATGATAATAATCGGTGGAAAAAATAGTGCCAATACCTCACGGTTAGCTGAACTTTGTCATGAGGTTTGCAGAAAAGTTTTTCATATTGAAACTGCTCAAGAGCTTAAAAAAGAATGGTTTGAGGATGTTAAGACGGCTGGTGTTACTGCCGGAGCATCTACTCCGGACTGGATTATCAAGGAGGTCGTACAAACAATGGAACAACTAGGTCAAGAAAATGGACAGGAAATCAGTCAGCTAGAGTCCGGCACAATTCTAAAGGGTAAGGTCGTAAGCGTCCGGCCTGACGAAGTATTTGTTGATATAGGCTATAAGGCGGAAGGGATAATTTCCAAAGCCGAATTGGCCTATCCGACACCTGAAAATGCTGCAGAAGTTGTAAAGGACGGCGACATTATCGATGTATATGTAATAGAGGCTGAGAATGAGGAGGGTAATGTTAAACTTTCCAAGGTGCGAGCCGATAAAATTGTAGCTTGGGAGAAACTACAATCCGCTTTAGATGATGGACAACCACTTGCAGTGAAGGTAACCGAGGTTGTAAAAGGCGGTTTGGTAGCAGCTGTTTTTGGGCTGCGAGGTTTCATTCCTGCCTCACAGGTTGGTTTACGCTTCGTTCAGGATTTGTCTCAGCATGTTGGTCAAACACTGGAAGTTTTACTAATTGAGTTAAACCAAGAGAAAAATAAGATAGTATTATCGCGCAGAGCAGTCTTGGAAAAGGAACGTCGTAAAGTCGAAAACGAAATTTTCGCCAAGGTTGCTGTTAATCAGGAATTGCAGGGGACCGTGACCCGTCTTGCTGATTTTGGAGCATTTGTTGATATCGGAGGAGTCGAGGGGCTTGTCCATATCTCCGATTTATCCTGGCAGAGAGTGAAAACTCCGGCAGAGGTTGTTAACGTTGGTGACCAAGTTAAAGTTATTGTTTTAAAGGTCGATGTGCAAGCAAGAAAACTATCCTTGGGTTTAAAGCAAACGCTTCGCGACCCATGGTTTGATGCAACTGAAAATATTGCCGAGGGTATGCTTGTCAATGGAACAGTCAGCAAACTGGCTAAATTCGGTGCTTTTATTAAAATAAAAGACGGTGTTGAAGGTTTGGTACATATTAGTGAGATAAGCGAGCGCAGAGTGGCTAACGCTGCAGATGTTCTTGAGGTTGGTCAAGCAGTTAAAGCTAAAGTAATTGGAGTCGATAAAGCTAGTAAACGCATAGCATTAAGCATTATAAAAGCGCAGGAAGATGCTGAGCGGGCTGAGTATCAAGATTACCTTAATACTCAAGACAAACAAATTGGGGTAACCTTGGGCGAAAAGTTTGGTCATTTATTTAAACGAGAGGATTAAGGAATGCCATGATCCGTCAATCACGCAAACTGGATCACTTAAAATATGCAATGGCTCTTAAAGATGGACCTGTCGCTAATGGTTTTAACGATTTTTCACTAATTCATAATTGCTTGCCAGACATAGCTTCAAGTGATGTAACATTATCTTGTACTCTGTGTGGATTGGAATTGAACCATCCTGTAATTATCAATGCGGTAACGGGTGGGGATAAAGATGTAACTGAGGTTAATGCCAAATTGGCTGAGTTTGCACGGCAAACTAACTCAGTTATGGCGGTTGGCTCACAGTTTGCCGCCATTGAAAGTCCAGAAGTGGAAGAGTCTTTTAATATTGTCAATACCGTCAATCCTGATGGCATTGTATTTGCAAATATAGGCGCGCATGCTACTGCTAAGCAGGCGGAGTTAGCGGTTAAGATGATAAAGGCTAAGGCTATACAAATTCATTTAAATACGGCTCAGGAATTAATTATGGGTGAAGGCGATCACGACTTTTCAGGCTATCTTGAAAATATTAGTCTAATAGCAGCGGCGGTAAACGTACCTGTAATTGTCAAAGAAGTTGGTTGCGGAATTGCCAAAGAGCAAGCGATTAAATTATTTCAAGCTGGGGTAAAGGCTATCGATGTCGGAGGAGTTGGCGGAACTAATTTCTTAGCTATTGAAGCAGCTAGGAATAAGTCTGATTTAGATAAGGAAACTCTATCATGGGGTATTCCTACCGCAATTAGTACAGTAGAGACTTTAAGCGTTTTACCTTCAAATCGCGAAGTAATAGTATCGGGCGGTTTGCGTACTCCACTCGAAGTTGTCAAAGCCATAGCATTGGGCGGAAGCGCAGTTGGCATAGCCAATCCAATTTTGCGTTTAGTGTTAAAAAATGATATGCCGGGCGCGGTAGCTGCATTTAAGGAATTTCTCGTCAAGGTTAAGCTGTATATGACGCTGCTTGGTGCAAAAACTATACAAGATTTGCATTCGGTTCCAATTATTATAACAGGCAAAAGTAAAGATTGGTTAACAGCAAGGAATATTGACATTACACAATTTGCAAACCGTCAAAAGCATGGCTGACTGCCATGCTTTTTTGCATGAATCAGACAATAAAGGGCAAAATAAACCATGCAACTAGAAAATTGGCAAGAGGTGAAACAGATGAATATGCCGATTGGTATGATCACTCTTTTGGTCATCGGAGTTTTGGTTTATTTTGGTATTGCCCACAGGATCCTAGATAGAATGCGGCTGACTGATAAACAAGCTTTAATGTTTATTGCCGCTGTAGTTGTCGGTAGTTTTATCGACATCCCGTTGATGAGCTCACCGACTGAAGTCACCATAAATGTTGGTGGAGCTGTTCTGCCGGCTTTGTTAGCCATTTGGTTAATATTTAAAGCTGATGAAACTGCCGAACGGGTACGGGCGATAGTCGCTGCATTCTTAGTAGCTGCTGCAGTTTCTTTGGGCTCAAGGTATCTGCCATACGAGCCAGAAAATATGTTTCTTGATCCCAAAATCATTTATGGAGTATCGGCAGGCCTAATTGCTTATTTAGCTGGACGTTCACGGCGTAGTGCTTTTGTTGGCGGAGTTTTAGGGATTATTTTGAGCGATATTGTTCATATGTTGACCCTTGTTGGTTTAGGTATTCCCGGAACTACCGCTATGGGTGGGGCAGGTGCTTTTGATGTCGTAATCATCGCCGGAATAGTAGCAGTTATGGTTGCCGAACTAGTCGGGGAGACCCGCGAAAAAATGCAAGGTGGACCGGTATTAGGGCAAAATCGGCCGGAGGGATTATATGAATTTAGTGAGGAGCTCTCACAATACCGGAACAAGAAGAAACAAGAAGACGATACTAATAAACAAAAAAATAATAATTCGGGTAAAAATAGGGAAGGTGAAAAGGGTGAATAGAATAACATGCTGTTTTTTTGCAACACTGTTTGCCCTAATCTTGTTGACTACATCTGGCTATGCGCATGAACGTAATGACGGCGGTTATTATACAATTGTAGACGAGATGGGTACTGCAGTTTATTTGACAGGCCGCGCTATTGATATTGGTGATCAGTTTCTAACAGAGCAAAACAAACGATATGAGGTAATTTCAATCGAAGGTGATACAGCGCACGCTAAATTTATTGGTACCGTAAATATGTCGCTCTACGAACAGCCAAGACAGTCCCCGTTGGCTGCTTTGCTAGCACCTAAAATTGCCAATGCCCAACAAAAAGGTACAGTAGCTATATATCATACACACACTGATGAATCATACGTACCTACAGACGGTGTGGAAAGTAAATTGGGAGCAGGCAGTATAATGAAAGTTGGCTCTGCCTTTGCTGAATCACTTGAGGCTAAAGGTATCAAGGTTATACATTCAAAGGCAAAGCATGACCCCCATGATAATATGGCATATGAACGGTCGCGACGTACGGCAATGAATTTAGTCAAGCAGAAACCTAGCGCAATTTTTGATATCCATCGTGATGCCGTACCGCCTCAGGTCTATGGAACTAAGATTAATGGTAAAGATGTTAGTAAAGTCCAGTTGGTTGTTGGTAAATATGGACCAACTGGTAAGCAAATAGAAGATTATGCTTTGAAAATAAAGGCTGCTGCCGATAAACAACATCCTGGCTTAGTGAAAGGCATATTCTTTGCTAAGGGCGGAGACTATAATCAGGATTTAATGCCAAGATCAATGCTCTTAGAGGTAGGTGCTCATACTAACAGTCTTGATTCGGCCGAACGGGGTATTGCTCTTTTTGCTGATGTTATTCCCTCAGTTATTGGCGCAGCGCCAGCAGGCCAACAAGCTCAAAGCGGGAAAGCTGGCTTTGGTACAGCCGCAGCAGGACCTTCAGGTGCAAGTAAATCGATAGGTTGGATTCTAGGGCTCTTAGTTGTAGGTGTAATTGCATTCTTGTTGCTTAGCACGGGTAGCCTTAAGGAAGCCGGCTCAAAATTCAAGCAATTTACATCAACTGAATTCACTAATTTCTTAGGTTCTATAAAGAAAAGAAATAAAGGCCGTAAAGATGACGATGAGCGTTCTAAATAGGATTTGCGGACAAAGAGTGATGCTTTTTTTCATCACTCTTTGTTTATTTGCAGGAAAAGATAACAAATAGAAGAATTTAATACTAGATAAGAGGTGATAAGTTTGTCAATTAGCGGCGTTATTGCGCATATATCGCCTGAAAGTATAGCTAGTGAGCTTGGGTTAATGCCAGGAGATAAAATCCTAGCAGTGAATGGTCAGGCAGTTACCGATTTAATTGATTTGAGTTTTGCTTTTGCCGATGAAGATATTGAATTGCTTGTTGAAAGGTTAAGTGGTCAACAAGAAATATTTGAAATCGAAAAAGATTATGATGAAGATATGGGAATTGAGTTTGAGAGTGCGGTCTTTGATGGTGTAAGACGCTGTGCTAATAAGTGTATTTTTTGCTTTGTGGATCAAATGGCTCCCGACATGCGCCAAAGCCTGTACGTCAAAGATGACGATTACAGACTTTCCTTTTTATATGGCAATTTTGTAACGCTAACCAATTTGACTCAGAAAGATATAGATCGTATACGCCGGCTACATTTATCGCCGTTATACGTATCTGTACATGCCACCGATGGTCAAGTACGAGCCCGAATGCTAAATAATAAGCGGGCCGGCGATATTATGGGGCAGCTAAAAGCATTAACGGAATTTGGTGTTGAGATACATACTCAAGTTGTTCTTTGTCCGGGTGAGAACGATGGCGAGATTCTAGAGAAAACTTTTAGTAATCTCTATAGCTTGCATCCTAGCGTTTTGTCACTGGCAATTGTGCCGGTAGGCCTAACTAAGTTTCGAGACAATTGCCATCCGCTGCGAGGTTTTACACAAGAAGAGTCGATAAAAATAATCGATATGGTAAGTGCGTGGCAGCAGCAGTGCCGTCAGAAAGATGGCAATTCATTTGTATATCTTTCGGATGAATTTTACTTAGCGGCTGGTTGTCCAATTCCGGAATACGAGTTTTATGACGGTTTTCCTCAACTTGAAAACGGTATCGGCTTAGTCCGAAGCTTTTTAGCTGAGTGGCAAGAGGCTGATTTTATTCAAGATGGATATAAAGAACCAACTTATCTTGATGTAATTTGTGGTGTTTCAGCTGAAAAAGTCTTACGACCGTTGATAGATGATTTGAAAGTTGCTAATCTTAATGTAAGATTAATACCGGTACAAAATCAATTTTTTGGTGAAGCTATTACAGTAACCGGACTTCTCACAGCCCAAGACATACTCGACAAGCTGAAATCGTTACCAGGTAAACGAACCGGTATAATCTTGCCTGGTGTAGCGCTGCGTAAAGGCGAGGACATCTTTTTAGACGATAAAAATCCTGAGTATATCGCTGATGGCCTTGATGTTCCTGTAAAAGTAGCATATAGCGCTAGCGATTTGGTGCGATTATTAACAGCTTGGAGGTAATCATGACTAATTTAGGGTTAATTCAAGTATATACTGGTAATGGCAAAGGAAAAACTACTGCTAGCTTAGGTTTAGCATTACGCGCCACGGGTCATAATTTAAAAGTTTGTATGATTCAATTTATGAAAGAAAGTGATGCCTATGGTGAAGTTCATGCAAGCAAATATCTCCCGAATTTTACGTTGATACAAGTCGGTCGAAATGATTTTGTAAACCTTGCTGATCCGGATCAAATTGATGTTGATTTAGCTCAAAAAGGCTGGCAGAAGGCAAAAGCAATAATAACCTCGGGTGAGTATGATATAGTAATTCTTGATGAAATAAATGTAGCTATCGCTTGTAAGTTGCTTGACGTAAATGAAGTATCAGCCTTTCTTATGAGATTTAAAGCCCTTCCTAAAAAGCCAGAATTAATTTTGACAGGCAGGTATGCCCCCCAGCAAATTATTGATATTGCCGATTTAGTAACCGAAATGCAAGAAATTCGGCATTATTATAACGGTGGTACTGAATCCCGGGCCGGGGCAGAATACTAAAGAGAATGATAGTAGGTGATAATATTGAATAAACCAATTGTTGCAATAGTTGGTCGGCCGAATGTCGGAAAATCAACCTTATTCAATCGTATCGGCAAGAAAAGGGTTTCCATAGTTGAAGATATGCCTGGCGTAACGCGCGACAGGATCTATATGGATGGAGAATGGCTCGGCCGCGAGTTTACCATGGTAGATACTGGCGGTATCGAATTTGAAACAACTGATAAAATTCTTACGTTAATGCGGCACCAAGCTAAATTAGCCATTGAGGAAGCCGATGTTATCGTATTTGTTGTCGATGCCAAAACAGGCCTGACCACGGCTGACCAGGAAGTAGCGGCCATTTTACGCAGCACCCGCAAACCGGTGATTTTGGCTGTTAATAAAGTTGACAGCGTGAAAAATGAACATGATATTTATGAGTTTTATAATTTGGGTCTTGGTGATCCAATCGGTATATCGGCAGCCAATCTATTAAATATAGGAGACTTACTAGATCGTGTTATTGAATGCCTTGCCGATTATACACCAGTTGAAGATCATGACGATTTGATAAAGGTCGCCGTAATTGGCAGGCCGAATGTTGGTAAGTCTTCATTAGTAAATTCACTAATTGGTGAAGAACGGGTAATAGTGAGTGATGTTCCGGGCACTACCCGTGACGCTATTGACACTCATTTTACTAAAGATAATACTAACTTTTTACTGATTGATACCGCAGGTATGCGGCGCAAAGCTAAAATTGACATGCCCGTTGAACGTTATAGTGTTATTCGTTCGCTTAGAGCAATTGACAGGGCAGATGTTGTTCTTATGGTAATAAACGCCGAAGAAGGGGTTACCGAACAGGATAAAAAAATTGTTGGTTATGCGCATGAGGCTGGCAAAGCTACAATTATTGTTGTTAATAAGTGGGATCTTATTGAAAAGGACAGTAAAACAGCTTTGAGATTTACAGATATGATTCGTAATGAGATGGCGTTTATTCAATATGCTCCGGTTCTGTTTACTTCGGCGCTCACCAAACAAAGAGTTAACCGGATAACAGATTTGGTAAAGTACGTTGCCGATCAGCATTCGATGCGCGTTCAAACTAGCGTTCTGAATCAAGTAATTGAGGACGCGACAGCCATTAATCCGCCGCCATCCAGTCATGGGAAACGCTTAAAAATTTATTTTGCTACCCAGCCGGATGTTAAGCCCCCGACCTTTATTCTTTTTGTTAATGATCCGGAAATAATGCATTTTTCTTACCTTCGTTATTTAGAGAATAAACTTAGAGAGAGTTTTGGTCTTGAAGGCACACCGATAAAACTTGTAGTACGAGGCCGCAAGGAAGAAGAATAGCTTAGGGCGAGGAGAAAAGATGTACTTATTACTTTTTTTAATATCATATCTAATCGGTTCGATCCCGAACGGATTATTTGTTGGCAAGCTTGTAGGTGGAGTTGACCTACGCCAGTTTGGAAGTAAAAATATTGGCGCAACAAATGCTTTTCGGGTGCTTGGCCCTTGGCCTGCAGTTGCCGTATTCCTAACAGATGCTGCTAAAGGTGTTGCCGGTGTCTATCTTGGTCAGTATTTAATTGGTACACCTCTTGCTCTGTTGATAGGAGGGATTGCTGCGATTGCAGGTCATAACTGGTCAGCCTTTCTTGGTTTTAAAGGCGGCCGGGGTGTTGCAACCGGCCTAGGAGTTATTGCGATGCTATCGCCAAAGGTTACGCTGGTTGTTTTTATTGCTTGGGCACTAATTGTTTATTTTACTCGGTATGTATCGTTAGGGTCGATTGTTGCTGCTGCGCTTGTACCGGTTACAATGTGGCTGTTTGGGGAAATTTTAGAATTTTTGATATTTGGTGTGATTGCCGCGCTCTTTGTAATAATTAGGCATAGACCTAATATCGAACGTTTGCTTAAAGGCGAAGAACTAAAAATCAAACCTGGCAATTTAGGAAAGATAGATAAAAAGGAGAAATAGCTAATGAAAATAGCCGTAATCGGTGCCGGTAGTTGGGGAACTGCAATGGCGGGCATGTTAGCTACTAAAAGCCAGCAAGTAGCCTTGTGGGTACGCAATATCACTTTGGCTGAACAAATAAACTCCGAACGGCAGAACAAGAAATACCTTCCTGGAGTCATGCTTTCGCCTACTCTATACTGTACAAATGATTTGGCGGCTGCCGTTGATAAGGCTGAGATAGTAGTGCTTGCCACACCGTCTCACGCCATTCGTACTACAGCACAGCGCTTATCTAGGCTGCTTGATGAAAATACCATAATAGTAACTGCAGCAAAGGGACTTGAGTTACAGACCTATAAACGAATGTCGGAAGTTATTATCGAGGAAATACCTAGTGCTGAGGATAAAGTCGTAGCGCTTTCAGGGCCTAATCATGCCGAGGAAGTCGGGCTACAGCAACCGACAGCCACTGTCGTGGGATCGAAGTCTCGGATGGCCGCGGAGAAAGTCCAGGATGCCTTTATGCTCCCATATTTTCGAGTGTATACCAATCCTGACATTGTTGGAGTGGAACTCGGCGGTGCCTTAAAGAATATTATTGCTCTTGGTGCCGGGATTATTGAGGGTTTGAGCCTTGGTGACAATACCAAAGCGGCCTTAATGACGCGGGGAATTACTGAAATTACTCGGTTAGGCATAGCCTTGGGCGGTCAACCCTTTACTTTTGCTGGGTTGTCAGGTATAGGCGACCTTATTGTTACTTGTACTAGTGAGCATAGTCGAAACCGCCGAGCAGGTATGTTGGTGGCTGCAGGAAAAACCATCGGGCAAATTGAGGCAGAAACTAATATGGTGGTAGAAGGGATTAAAGCTACTTGGGCGGCATATCACCTGGCTAAAGACCACAACGTTGAAATGCCTATTACCGAACAACTTTTTTCGATACTTTATGAACAAAAACCGACAATGGAAGCCGTATTGGAATTGATGACGCGATGCAAAACAAATGAAGTTGAAGAAGTTGTCACTGAAAATACACTATGGGTGGATTAAGAGTATGGAAGTTACCATACTCTTTTTTAATTGTAATAATATTAGCGGCATGTCATATATTTATAATGGTTAGACATATATTAAGTTGATGATAGGCTACAATTATTTATTCCTTCTCGTCCGGAAACTATTTTGCTTAAGGGAGGGATGAGCGCGAGGATTTAGTGGGCAGTGCTCACATTCTACATAAATTGAGTTATGGGGAGGGAAACAGATGGAAAAATTTGATCTATTTAGAGATATTGCCGAACGTACTGGCGGTGATATTTATATCGGAGTTGTAGGCCCAGTACGTACCGGGAAATCGACATTTATCAAGCGGTTTATGGAAACAATGGTTTTACCTAATATTAGCGATCCTTATGATAAAGAAAGGGCTAAAGATGAACTGCCGCAAAGTGCAGCCGGTAGAACCATCATGACTACCGAGCCTAAGTTCATTCCTAATGAAGCTGTCGAAATTAATGTAAAAGATAATGTAAGTGTCAGGGTCAGAGTAGTCGACTGTGTAGGATATACTGTCGAAGGCGCCCTTGGTTATGAAGAAGAAGGCCCGCGGATGGTTCTTACTCCCTGGTACGATCATGAAATCCCATTTCAAGAGGCCGCTGAAATTGGCACTCGTAAAGTCATAGCCGAGCACTCGACAATCGGAATGGTAGTAACCACTGACGGAAGTGTAACTGACCTCGATAGGGAAAACTATCTACCAGCCGAGGAGCGAGTAATAAACGAATTAAAAGAACTTCAGAAGCCATTTTTAGTAATTTTAAATACTAATCAACCAGTTGCAAAAGAAACCAGAGAGTTAGTAGCGAAGCTAGAGAGCACCTATGATGTTCCGGTAATTCCAGTGGACTGCGCTCAACTGAGTCATGATAATGTCTATGCAATACTACAAGAAGTTTTATATGAATTCCCGGTAAAAGAAGTCAATATTTCGCTGCCTAAATGGGTAGAAGAGCTAGAGGCTGAGCATTGGCTCAAACAGAAATTTGACACAGCTGTACAAGAAGTACTTCAATATGTTCGCCGCTTGCGGGATATTGATCGCGCCATTGATGACTTGTCGGGTTATGAGTTTGTTGCAGATGTCATACTCCATGACATGGATCTTGGATCCGGGCTAGCTGTCCTTGAAATAACAGCTCGTCAAGATCTGTTCTACCAAGTTCTTGAAGAATTAACCGGTTTTACTATTGCCGGAGAACATCATCTACTGAGGCTGATGCAAGACCTCTCGATAGCTAAGCGAGAGTATGATAAAATGGCAACTGCGCTTGAGCAGGTTCGGCAGACGGGGTATGGAATTGTCCCACCGCAGCTTGATGAAATGGTTCTAGAAGAGCCAGAAATCATCCGTACAGGCAATCGTTTTGGAGTACGTCTGCGGGCAATGGCTCCTTCGCTACATATCATTAAAACCGATGTTCAAGCCGAAATTTCACCAATTATTGGAACTGAAAAACAAAGTGAAGAACTTGTTCAATACCTGATGCGGGAATTTGAAGGCGAGCCGGAAAAAATTTGGCGCACTAATCTATTCGGAAAATCCTTAAATGCATTGGTACGTGAAGGCATTCAAAATAAATTATCAGGCATGCCAGAAAGCGCCCAAACAAAACTCCGGGATTCGCTGCAAAAAATTGTTAACGACGGCAGCGGTGGCTTAATTTGCATTATATTTTAATAGATATAGTCCAAAGTCAGTCTAGCGACTGACTTTATTTTTTTACAAAACTTATAATAGTACTTGTTTCGTGATAGTTAGAATGCTATAATGTCTACTGTAAATAGATAATTATCCGCGCATGCAGAACTAAAGGAGGAGATAAATATGCCTAATAATAAGGCTGGCGTATATTATTTAGTTAGAGAAGAAATTTTACCTGAGGCTATTAAGAAGACGATAAAGGTTAAAGACTTACTTAAAAGAGGCGAAGTTGCAACAATTAACGAGGCTGTCGAAAAAATGGAGCTTAGCCGTAGTGCATATTACAAATATAAGGATTATGTCTTTCCCTTTTATGAGGCTAGCCGTGAAAAAATTGTAACATTGGCGGTATTGCTTGAACATCGATCAGGTGTATTATCCCGTGTGTTAAATACTATTGCTGCCGACAACGGTAGTGTTATGACAATTAATCAAGGCATACCCCTTCAAGGCGTGGCTAATGCAACAATATCGATAGAAACGGCTGAACTTGATATAGATTTAGAGGCTTTACTTGACAAATTGAGATTGGTAGATGGTGTTAAGCGACTAGAGGTCCTAGGCCAAGCTTAGAGAGGAGCATTTATATGGATGATAAAATAATAAATGTAGCATTATTAGGATTTGGAACCGTAGGCTCAGGTGTGGTGAAGATCTTAAATTCCAACGGCGATAAGATTGCACCCAAAATCGGAGCGGCCCTCAATGTAAAAACTGTTTTAGTGCGTAATCCTCAAAAGGTTAGAGATATTGAATTTAGCGGCAATATTACTACAGATTACGAGCAAATAATAAACGACCCGGAGATTGATATAATAGTTGAAGTTATGGGCGGTGAAAACCCAACCAAAGATTATATATTAAGAGCCCTCCGCGCGGGAAAGCATGTTGTTACTGCTAATAAAGACGTTGTCGCTAAGTATGGCAAGGAGTTATTTGAAGCTGCTGAGGAATCAAATGTCGACCTAATGTTTGAAGCCAGCGTTGGGGGCGGTATTCCGATTATCAGACCCTTAAAACAGTGCTTAGCGGCTAATGAAATATCTGAAGTAATGGGTATCGTAAATGGGACTACTAACTATATGCTTACTAAAATGACCAACGAAAAAATGGATTTTGCTGATGTACTGGCCGAAGCACAGGCGAAAGGTTATGCTGAGGCTGATCCCACCGCCGATGTCGGTGGTTTCGATGCAGCTCGCAAGTTAGCGATATTATCTTCAATTGCGTTTGGAACCAGAGTGGCGCTCGACGATGTATATGTCGAGGGGATTACTAAGATTTCTAAACAAGATATTGAATATGCCACTGAGCTTGGCTATGTGATTAAATTATTAGCGATTGGTCGAGAAGATGAAAATGGCATAGACGTCCGTGTTCATCCAGCGTTTATTCCTTCTGATCATCCGCTAGCAACAGTCAATGACGTATTTAATGCTATCTATGTTCGCGGTAACGCAGTCGGTGAAACAATGTTTTACGGCCGAGGCGCAGGACAAATGCCGACAGCTAGCGCAATTACGGCTGATATTATTGACGTTGCCCGCAATATGATGCATAACGTCAATGGACGCATCCTTTGCACTTGTTTTGACGAGAAAAAATTATGCAATATCAAGCAAACGAAATCACCTTACTATATAAGAATTTTAGTAGACGACAAACCAGGTGTCTTGGCAGCGATTGCTGGTGCGTTTGGCGCTCAGCAAGTTAGCTTGAACTCTGTCATCCAAAAACGTAAAGTAAATAATTGCGCTGAAATCGTCCTTATAACGTACTATGTTTCAGAAGCTAATATTAGATTAGCCATTGACACAATAAAGGGTATGTCGGTAGTTAACGAAGTTAAAAACATTATTAGAGTGGTATCATAAGGCATAATTAGAGGAGAAGTTATTATGAAAGCACATATCAGTGTTCCAGGAACTACCGCCAATTGTGGTCCTGGCTTTGATTCAGTGGGAATTGCCTGTACAATATACAATTATATTGACCTTGAGTTGTGTGAAGATAGCAAATGCTGTAACATCGTTGTATCTGGTGAAGGTGAAGAAATTATTCCAACTGATGACCGCAATATTGCTGTTAAAGCCGTACGCACTGTGCTGGAGCGGGTAAATTGCCTTAATTATGGCATAAACCTGAAAATGGTTAATAATATTCCGTTGTCACGTGGACTTGGCAGTAGTGCTGCTGCCATTGTCGGTGGTCTTGTCGCTGCCAATGAGGCTACCGGAAATCTGTTGAGCCGACAGGAGATTTTTGAAATGGCGACTGCTCTTGAAGGTCATCCTGATAACGTTGCTCCCGCTATTTTCGGAGGTATCACTATAAGTGTAACTAGAGATAGTAAGCCGCACTGCTTACGCTTTGTCCCACATCAAGAATTGTTAATGGTAGTTGCCGTGCCGGAGTTTACATTATCTACTCATAAAGCCCGTCAAGTATTGCCAGCTTCGGTACCTTTAAAAGATGCCGTCTTTAATGTTGGTCGAACCGGTATGCTCATTGGTGCCTTGTGCAGTGGTCAATTTGATCATTTATGCTATGCACTCGATGATAAATTACACCAGCCATATCGTCAGAGCCTTATCCCAGGAACGAAAGAAGTGTTTGAAGCCGCCCTTAATTTCGGTGCGTATGGAGCGACAATAAGTGGTGCTGGACCCTGTATAATGGCGTATACTGACAAAGATCCTGATAAAATCGGTGTAGCAATGGTTGCAGCCTTTGCTCAAAAAGACATCCAGGCTAGATATATCACCTTAACTATTGACCAAAGTGGAGCAGCAGCGTGTCAAGAAAATCATAGTTGACATATTAGCAAATTTAAGGTAAAATATTTTTTGTCAGTCAGCATTGCTGTTTGGCAGATGTCGGGGCGTAGCTCAGCTTGGTAGAGCGCTACCTTGGGGTGGTAGAGGCCGCACGTTCAAGTCGTGTCGCTCCGACCAGTTGTATATTATTGTAGATCAAGAGTTCGCTGAAACGCGGACTCTTTTATATTTTTACAGTGTTAATCGCACATAAATAAATTTAAAAAGCAGCTTGCGCTGCTCTTATGTCGATGGATGATTAGGGCCAGTAAGGTGTTTATCGCCGCTTATATCTTGTCTTTTGAGATTCCGGTTTTGTTTCTTAATTTTTTTTTGCTCTAATGAATCATTTGAATTATTTTTTGACATTGTATCACCTCCCAAAGATCTACATTAGTTTATTAAATTTTTCAATATGCAACTTCTGGTCAAGTATTGGCATGCCTGAAGAACGAGTGGTATTGGTTCCTACAGAGAACCAAGGTAGACCCAGCCACATACTCTCCTGTTTCTTTGTTATTTATAAAACCACGGTAAAACGGCATGATACGACCCCCTTTAGTAAATAGTGTAGGAATTATAATTAGATTTAATTCACTTAAAAAAAGAATCATTTAGATTAATGCAGCTGAGATATTATTCACAATTGTTATAATTAATACTGAATTGTAAGGATAAGCGGCTAGCTTGAAATATCCCCAAGGAGGATTCTTATGTATGTGTTTTCTATTATTCTTATAGTTTTATCAAATATTCTATACAATGTTTGCCAAAAATCAACTCCGGAGAGTGTAAATCCATTTACTGCACTGCTTGTTACCTACTTTACAGCTGCAATGTTGACTGCTATTGCTTTTTTGGTGAATTCTGCTGATAAAACACTTTTGCAGTCTGTAAAAGAGCTGAATTGGACAAGCTTGGCTTTAGGCGTTTCAATTGTCGGTCTTGAGTTTGGATATTTGATGGCATATCGCTCAGGATGGAATATAAGCGTAGGGTCTTTAGTGGCGAATATTTTATTAGCAATTATGTTAATTCCAGTTGGGATTATTTTTTATAAAGAAGGGTTTGGATTTAATAAATTATTTGGGGTAGTATTTTGTTTAATTGGATTATTTCTGATAAATAAAAATTAAAGACGTAATAGAGAAAACACTATAGGTCGTCTTTTATTTTAATTACAATTATTTCCAGGGTAATAATTAATTTAGGTTTACGCTCTAATGTATCTGACTAGCTCAGAGTCCGCCAACTTATGGCAAAAGGGATATTGCTAGAACGCCGCGAAATTTATATTAATAGATTGCCATATCCAAACAAATTATAAAATACAATTAGACAGGGTGAATAATATTGAATTTCGTCAATAATAAGATAAAACATAAGAGGAGGTGAGACCGTATATGTCAAAACAGTGGAAACACTTTATGATTGGTGCACTTACAATGCTAATACTACTGGTAAGTGGCTTTTTACTTTTTTCTGAAACAGGGAAAATTTCAACTCGGTCTCCCTCTAATTCATTAAATCCAACTATTCCATCCGATACTGTAATTATTAAACCTCTCCCGCCTCTTCTGATTCTTCGTGGAACTGACGTTGCTTTCGAAGGAAAAGCAGAGTTTAAGCAGGCTATTGCAGGTCGTTTTGCCCAAAACATTGTTATTACTAACTTTCAGGCAACTGGTAATAATGCCGAAAAATCAATGATTAAGATTGTATGGGAGAATGGACAGATTGAAAAGATTTATCCAGGTACAACAGATAAAAGAATTTTATCTAACCAAAGGGCTGTTGACATTTCAATATTAGGATACAGCATGCATGAAAGGCGGATTTTTAAAGATTCTAGCCGTAAAGGTACACTGACATGGGAAATTCGCTACGAACCGGTTGAATTATGATGTTTAAATAAGATTTGTATAAAGTAGCCCTGCGAAAGCAGGGCTATTTTATTAGAGGTTTTTATTTAGTCTTGAAAGTTTTAGTATAAATACAGTAAAATCGTAAATAGTAATAATATTATTTAGGAGGGTTCCTTAATGGAAAGGGTTATTACCATTTTACGCCGTAATGGCTATAAGATAACGCCGCAACGCAGAGCAGTTATTGAGGCACTTATTAAAAGCGGTCAATTTACTACAGCGCATAAAGTGCTAGCCTATGTAAAAACAAGCCTTCCTGATATGAGTCTAGATACTATTTATCGAAATCTAAGCTTGCTAGTAAAACTTGATATAGTATATGAAATAAAAACTAGGGGGCGTGAGGGCAATCTGTTCGAAATTGTTAGTGGGGAGAAACATGATCATCATCATCATTTAGTTTGTTTAACCTGCGGCAAGGCTGAATGCTTAGACTTTTGTCCAATCAAGAATGAAGACTTGGTGCAAGCTGAGAAAAGCGGCTTTAAAATAACTTCGCATGCTTTTGAATTTTACGGATACTGCCGTAAATGTCGCGCTGCAATGTAATTCAACTGTTTTAGGAGGTATAATAAATGAAAATTCTACAGTTTGGAATTATTTCGCTGCTTTTGATAAGTTTAGGGTTAGCTGGTTGCAGTAACCAAAGTACGCCTATACAATCTCCAAATGATAGAATTAATATTGTTACAACTATTTATCCTCTTTACGAGTTCACCCGTCAGGTTGGCGGTGATAAGGTGCAAGTCGATATGCTTATTTCACCGGGCGTAGAACCCCATGACTGGGAGCCATCGGCTCAAGATTTAATCAGAATTAAGTCTTCTAAATTGTTTGTATATCATGGGGCTGGGTTGGAAGCAGTCGATAAACTATTGGCTAAAGAAGTGTTAGGCGGAGTTAAGTCAGTTGAGGTTAGTAAGGGTTTAATTAGTCATACTGCAGAAAAAGATGAACATCAGCATCAAAACGATGTACATACTTGGCTGGATCCGATTCTTGCTAAGCATGAATTAAAGGTCATTACTAAAGCACTTTGTGAAGTTGATCCTGCTAACAAAGAATATTATGAGCGAAATGCTGACCGTTTCGCAAAAGAACTCGACCAACTTGATAACGACTATAAAACTGTGCTTGCCAATGTTAAGCGCCGAGATATCATAACAAGCCACGCTGCTTTCGGTTATTTGGCAAACCGATATAATCTAAAACAGACTGGGATTATGGGCTTATCACCAGACTCAGAGCCAACTCCTGAAAGAATGGCCCAAGTTGTAAAGTTTTGTAGGGAAAACCAAGTTAAATACATTTTTTTTGAGACACTCCTAGGTCAAAAATTAGCTGAAACAATTGCAAATGAAACAGGGGCTGGCTTGTTGGTCTTAAATCCCCTTGAAAACCTGACAGAGCAGGAGTTTAAGGAAGGCAAAAACTATATAATAATAATGCGGGAGAATCTCGTTAATTTAGAGAAAGCGCTAAATAATTGATTTAAATGATAAAGGCCGGATATTTTCCGGCCTTGCGTCTTGTATAAAGTTATTGGACAACTGTTACCCAAAGGTCAACAGCTCTATCGGTATCAGTAGTGTTAGGGATAATCTGAACTTTACCTTTGCCTGGGCTAGTAGCTGTAAATACGACTCGGCCAGTGTCTTTCTCTTCCTCTTTTTTCATAATATTGCCGATAAAGTCTGCACCGGAAGATGAGAAGCGGGTAGTTTTAGTAAGACCTGGAGCAGGTTCAAGTATAAGTCGTTGACCAATCTTCATTACAATATTATTATTTGAGAGCTGGACCGGACCGGTATCACCGTAATTATAAATGACCTTAAATTCATTTTCATTAAATTGTTTCGACGGTGGGTTACCAGGTGCCGGAGTGCTTGGCGCAGGGTTTACAGGCGTCATATTATTTGTACAGCCCCCCAAGAGCACGCTGCAAGAGAGTAGTATAACAACAGCGTAAGATATAAGGTACTTAATACGAATAGTTTTCATTATAACCTCCTAATTACAAGTCATTTACAGTTATTATTAGAAGGTTGGCTGTTATTTATGAATTATTCGCGTGCGGTTTTAAATTTAAGTTCAAAGAGCTGGAATTGCTTTTTAATGAACAATCTTTACGGGTGTACCGACCGTAACCATTTTAGATAATTCCATAATATCGCGGTTATACATTCGGATGCATCCTTTAGACACATAACCGCCAATTGAGCCAGGGTTATTAGTACCATGAATACCATGGTGAGGTAGACTTAGCCCCATCCACATTACTCCAAACGGACCGCCTGGGTTGGGTCGTTTGTTGGCAATATAGTAGTTTCCAGCCGGGGTCGGGGTAGACATTTTTCCGACACCAACAGGATAAGATTTTAGTAAGCTTCCATTTTTAAAGAGATATAATTTTCGATCAGATAAGTCAATAACAATAGAATGGGCCACTAAAATTCACCCCCACAATATTCTATGCCATGACAAGTTTAAAGGCTAAAAACTATAATTGCTAACACCGGAGTTGCCTTTAAAATGAAGTGCTATAAAGAAATAGGGGGACGGGTTATATGCCAAGATAGCGAAAGTCTAACTTTACGTGTTCGGTAAGGAAAAAGACGTTATGTACCCGAGGGGTGATTGAAGTTGGAGCTGCGCTCAACAGGATTTTGTGCCTAAACGGGGGTGTCTGACTGGTCTTAATGTCAGCCGCAAAATTAAATCAATTGCTTCCTCTAGGCTGATGTCATTGCAAGAATTACCTTTTTCAATAACGCATAACGGATCAGATGCACCAATCTCACCACCCGGCATATAAACGTATTCCTCGGTACTGGCGTCACCAAAGATGAAACCGGCCTCCAGTTGTTCAGTTAATATTTTGCTCATAAATTACCTCTGCATAATTGTTTTATATAATTATAGCATAATCTTTACAATTTGCCGTTTCACGCCGTCTCTTGGAGGTTTGAAATCTCAATTTCTGTAGACTAAAAAAGGATTTCATCTGTTATAATAGAAACAAATACCAATATGTGCTATTTTTAGCTGGGGGTGCAAATAATTGGATAAAGGTTTAATAGTCTCAGAGACGATCGAAAAATATGAAAAATACATAAATCCTGCAGTTGCTCGTTTATTCCGTTTTATGGGATTGGCAACAATTGAATGGGAAGCTGAGGGAACAATTATCCGTGACATTGATGGCAAGGAATATATCGACTGTTTAGGCGGCTACGGTGTGTTTAGTTTAGGGCATAGAAACCCCAAGGTAGTCGAGGCAGTTAAACGTCAGCTTGATACTATGCCGCTGTCTAGCAAGGTGCTTTTTGATAAGCCAATGGCCGATTTAGCGGAAGTGTTAGCAGGAATTACACCAGGCGATTTGCGATTCAGCTTTTTTGTTAATAGCGGCGCTGAAGCAGTAGAGGGTGCTTTAAAACTGGCTCGCGTTCATACCGGTCGTTCTAAGGTTATATCTACTGTTAACTCATTCCATGGTAAAACGCTAGGAGCACTTACTGCAACGGGGCGCGACATGTTTAGGGAACCGTTCCAACCGCTCTTATCCGGGTTCAGTCATGTACCCTTCAACGATATTCAGACTTTGAAGCAGGAAATTGATCATGACACTGCAGCTGTAATCATTGAACCAATTCAAGGTGAGGGCGGTATAATTGTACCATATGATAATTATTTGCCGGCCGTCAGACAGTTATGTGACGAATATGGTGCACTGTTAATCTGTGATGAAGTTCAGACCGGACTCGGGCGCACCGGTAAAATGTTTGCTGTCGACCATTATAATGTCGTTCCTGATATCATTACTATGGCCAAGGCCCTTGGGGGCGGAGTTATGCCGATTGGGGCTTTTACAGCCAAAGCTAGTGTCTGGGAAAAATATATAACAAGCCCGTTCCTCCATACATCAACCTTTGGCGGAAATCCTCTAGCTTGTTCCGCAGCAATTGCTGCAATCGAAGTTATTAAGGAAGATAAGCTTTCTGAGCGCGCGGCTGTGGAAGGCGCATATTTTATTGAAGGTCTCAAGAAGATCCAGGCGTCTTTCGGCGACGTAATCAAAGAAGTGCGCGGCAAGGGTCTGATGATTGGTATTGAACTTACCAAGGAAGGTATAGGCGGTCTTATGATGAGCGAACTTGTCAACAATGGGGTGCTGGTAGCTTATACACTTAACAACCCAAAAGTAATCCGGATTGAACCGCCGCTTATTATCGGCCGTGAGCAAATTGATATTGTTCTAAAAGTAGTTGCTGATGCTGTAGAAAAAGCTCAGGAAATGATTGAAGATTTTTAAGGGAGGGGAAAACTGTGCCATACGTTGAAGTAACATTACCGATTAAAGCAAAACCCGATGAAGTATATCCAATTTTAAAGGAAATGGATAAATACCCAGAGTTTATGGACGACTTAGAAAGCGTTGAGATAATTGAGCGCAATGCCAACACTACTCAAACTAGATGGGTGTCAAATGTAGACGGTCGAGTCATTAAATGGATTGAGCTTGATACTTTTGATGATGAGAATATGCATATTACCTATCGGCAAATTGAAGGAGATCTTAAAAAATTTGAGGGTGAGTGGATTTTGACGCCGCTTGAAAACGGTACTGAAATCAAATTAACGGTAGATTTTGAATTTGGTATACCAATGATAGCTGGCCTGTTAAACCCTATCTTAAAAAAGAAGGTTCGCGAGAACTGCATGAGTATGCTCCAAGCAATCAAAAACCGTTTGGAAAAGTAGCGACTGAATACAAAAAACAATTACCGTACAATATACTGTAGATAGAGCCGCCACGGCTTTTAATTAGAGGAGGATATGTTATGGATAAAACGCTGAATTGGTTAAAAGAAATATCTACAGTACCAGGTGTATCGGGTTTTGAGCAGCCAGTAAAAGATTTAATGATGAAAAAGCTCAGCCATATAACCGAGATTTCTTACGATAAGATCGGCAGCGTGATTTTTGCAAAAAAAGGTAGTCTCGCTGAACCCAAGATAATGCTTGCCACTCATATGGATGAGATTGGGTTTATGGTTAAAACTATAACCAAAGAAGGATTTATAAGATTTACTACGCTAGGTGGCTGGTGGGAACAGGTAATGCTGGGTCAGCGAGTAACGGTATTGACATCTAAAGGAAATATTCCAGGAATAGTTGGCAGTAAGCCGCCGCATATTCTAACACCAGAGGAACGCAAAAAGGTTGTAAAGAAGCGTGAAATGTTCATTGATATTGGTGCTGCCGACGAACAGGAGGCAAGATCGCGATTTGGTGTACGACCTGGCGATCCAATTGCGCCTTACAGCGAATTCACCGTTATGGCCAACGAAAAATTCCTGATGGCCAAGGCTTGGGATAATCGTATTGGCTGTGCAATTATTACAGAAGTGTTGGAAAAATTGCAAAATGAAATGCATGCTAATACAGTTTATGGTGTCGGTACTGTCCAAGAAGAAGTTGGGTTGCGTGGTGCTCAGACTAGCAGCAACGTTATAAACCCGGATATTGCTTTTGCCGTTGACACCTGTGTGGCGGGCGACACTCCAGGTGTAACTGAAGATTTGGCGTCGAGTAAACTGGGTAAAGGTGTTGCTATTGCGATCTATGATGCCAGCATGATTCCTCATACAAAATTGAGAAACTTCGTTATTGATGTTGCAGAAAAGAATAATATCCCATATCAGTTGGAATTTACAGAGGGCGGCGGAACTGACGCCGGTAAGATTCATGTTCACAACCAGGGCGTACCAAGTTTGGTTCTTAGCATTCCGACACGCTATATTCATAGTCACAACAGTATTATCCACCGTGATGATTATGAGGCGGCGGTGCGCCTGATTATTGCTATCATAAAAGATCTTGATTTTAATCAATACAGGGAGTTGTTAACGTAGTGTCTTCAAAAAAAATAATGCCTTATAAAGATTTAATACCCAAAATTGATCCGACTGTTTTTGTTGCTGAAGGTGCCAGAGTGATCGGCGAGGTTACGATTGGGGAAAACTCCGGTATTTGGTACAACACAGTGCTGCGCGGTGATACGCATCCTATTCTTATTGGGAAGTATACAAATATTCAAGATAATTCAACCGTCCATGTAATGCACGACTATCCCTGTGAAATTGGGGACTATGTAACTGTCGGCCATGGCGCAATAGTTCATGGCTGTATTATTGGTAACAATTGCCTAGTTGGTATGGGAGCAGTCATTTTGAGTTATGCTCAGATTGGTGATAACTGTATTATTGCGGCTGGGTCGGTTGTACCTGAACGTAAAGTAATACCGCCTAATTCAATGGTTATGGGTGTACCAGGTAAGGTCGTTCGAACGCTAACTAACCAAGAAGTTGAAGCAATTCGTAAGTCAGCAATAGAATATCATCAGTTGGCTAAGGATTATTTGCAGCAGCAGAAGTAATAGTTAATGCTGATAATGTTTTTATTGAGGTGGAAAAATGAAAGTTTATACGAAAACGGGAGATAAGGGGATTACTAGCCTGTTAACCGGCGAACGCGTAGATAAAGACAGCTTAAGAGTTGAGGCTTATGGAACAGTTGATGAAATAACTTCGGCCCTAGGTTTAGCCAGAGCATTTTGTAAAAAACAGGATGTTTCCGAAACAATTGTTAAATCGCAAAAATTATTAATGATGGTTATGGCTCAACTTGCCAGCAAGGGCGACAAAGCTACTTATATTACAAACGTACAGGTGGAGCTACTTGAGAAGATAATAGATTCTTTTGAAGAAAGGCTTCCGCCTTTGAAAGAATTTCTTATTCCCGGAGATACCCCGGCAGGGGCTGCGCTTGATATGGCACGGACGATCACACGCCGTGCAGAGCGCCAAGTGCTCCGTTTAGCAAAAGCTGAGCCAGTTGATGAGTCTATTGTGATTACCTTAAATAGACTATCAGATTTATGTTTTGTTCTAATGCGTTTTGAACAAATGTAAATGAAATTTATTAACTATTGACACGAAATGCAAGCTCCTGACATAGATTATAACGACATTGTACTGCATAGTGACAAGGGGGCGAGCGTGGTGAAAGCGTTGAAGGTATACCTTTTACGGGTGCCCAAACCTTTTAGAAGAATGATGCGTGCGATTTGTAACAAAAGTTAAATACTAAAAAATAATAGCCGCCTGAGAAGGCGGTTATTATTTTTTAAGCCCATTAGAATATTTTTACCAAATTTATACTAATACGCGAATAAATTGACTGAAAAGAAGGAATATTTCCAGTAAACAGAGAATTTCTAAAACATGCAATTTACACCATGAGTCACGCTATGTGTGGTTCAAGTTAATCTAAGCATATAGGAGGGATATTAATTGAAAGAGTACAGAAGTGACGGGCTAAGAAATGTTGGTATTGTTGCCCACGGTGGGGCGGGAAAGACTTCGTTGGCGGAAGCTTTCTTATTTAACTCAGGTGCGATTAATCGTCTAGGCCGTGTAGATGACGGGACGTCCACAACGGACTTTGAACCTGAAGAAGTAAAACGGAAAGTTACCATCAGCGCGGCACTTGCTCCTTGTGAGTGGCGTGATCACAAGATAAATTTCGTTGATACCCCCGGATATGCGGACTTTGTAGCTGAAGTTAAAGGTACTTTACGGGCAGTTGATAGTGCTTTGGTCGTTTTATGCGCGGCCTCAGGCGTCGAGGTGGAAACAGAAAAGGTTTGGCAATATGCTGACGAGCTTTCCTTGCCTCGCATTGGCTTTATCAACAAGATGGACCGTGAGAATGCCGATTACTTCAGTGTTTTTGATTCTATGAAAGAAAGACTGTCGACGAGCGTTGTCCCTCTGCAGCTGCCAATTGGGGCGGAAGATTCTTTCAAAGGTATTGTTGACTTAATTAAGATGAAAGCAATAACTTGGTCCCAAACCAATAAATCTACTGAAAGTGACATTCCTGAAGATTTACTCGAACGTGCATTGGAAAGCAGGCAAATCCTAATTGAGGCTGTTGCTGAAACTGATGATGATTTACTGGTAAAATACCTAGATGGAGAAGAATTAAGTGATGATGAACTAAAAAAAGGACTGTTAAAAGGAATTGCAGACGCCAAAATATTCCCGGTTCTCTGTGGATCAGCCTTAAAAAATATTGGTATACAGCAATTACTAGACTCAGTTTTAGCATATATTCCTTCACCGGATAGTAAAGTCGCTATGGGTATGCATCCTGTAAGCAAGGAAACAGTAGAACGCAAGATCACAGACCCGTTTTCGGCTATCGTGTTTAAGACAACTGCTGATCCGTTTGTGGGCAGGTTGAGTTACCTAAGGGTTCTCTCTGGTTCAATGAAACCCGACAGCATGCTATATAATGCTTCAAAAGAAAAAATTGAACGTATTGGTAGTATTTTCACGCTACGCGGTAAGACACAAGATCCACTGACTTGTGCACATGCCGGCGATATTGTAGTCGTTGCGAAATTGCAAGAAACCACTACCGGTGATACACTTGCCGATAAAGATAAGCCAGTAGTTTATGAGTCGATATCATATCCCAAGCCAATGTTTACTATGTGTATCGAGGCTAAGAATAAAGGCGATGAAGATAAGATTTCAAATGCCTTGAACCGTTTAATGGATGAAGATCCAACCTTCAAAGTCCGTAAAGATGTTGAAACTGCCCAGTTGTTAGTTAGTGGGATGGGTGAACTGCATACCGATATTCTTGCAGAGCGCATGAAACGTAAATTCGGTGTTGATGTACTGCTGCGCGATCCTAAAATTCCTTATCGTGAGACCATTCGTGGCTCTGTTAAAGTTGAGGGTAAGCATAAGAAACAAAGCGGTGGACATGGACAGTTTGGCCATGTCTGGCTCCAACTTGATCCGCTGGAGCCAGGTAAACAGTTCGAATTTGTGGATTCTATCTTTGGCGGCGCTGTACCGCGCCAGTATATTCCTGCGGTCGAAAAAGGTGTACGCGAAGCACTAAATGGAGGAATATTAGCTGGCTATCCGATGGTTGACGTTAAGGTTACACTATACGATGGCTCATATCATACAGTAGACTCTTCAGAAATGGCCTTTAAAATCGCTAGTTCAGGGGCGTTGAGGAAAGGAGCTCTTCAGGCAAAGCCTGTGTTATTAGAACCCATCTGCAATGTTGAGATAAATGTACCGGAGTCTTTCATGGGTGATGTCATAGGAGACCTCAATGGGAAACGTGGCCGCGTATTAGGTATGGAACCGGTTGGTAAAGGAATGAGTTTAGTAAAAGCTCAAGTTCCATTCTCAGAGATGTTCAGATATACCGTCGATTTGCGATCAATAACCCAGGGCCGGGGCAACTATGATATGAGCTTCTCACATTACGAAGAAGTTCCGCAGCGGATTGCAGAGACAATTATTGCCAACGCTAAGAAAGACAGAACTGAAGAATTATAAGAAGAAGCCGCCGGTTTGACATTACCGGCGGCTTAGAATATTTTAGGCATTATAAAAGACATAAGCTGCGCCAGGTCCTTGCGGATGTAGCTGAAGCTTATGTCTTTATATTTGGGTTATATAATTTAAATGGTCGGGATGACAGGATTCGAACCTGCGACCTTTCGGTCCCGAACCGAACGCTCTACCAAGCTGAGCCACATCCCGAAGTAAAGATGGCAGGGGCGGCTGGACTCGAACCAACGCATGACGGAGTCAAAGTCCGTTGCCTTACCGACTTGGCTACGCCCCTATATAATCGTAAGATTACACAAAACAGTTTGTTATCACAGTTATTAAGTATACACAGAGAGGGCATTATTGTCAACTGTTTTCTGTGATATTTTACCGTCATTGATAAAGACCATAGGATAATTTAGTATTGATAAAAATTTCAAAAGTTCGCTCCCATGGTAGATGAGCTTCCACATTAAGGTCAGTTATATAATATTTTTTTAGTCCATCTGGTGTCTTAATTAAAATAGGGTGGTTATAAAAATAGTCATGATACAGGATCTGAGCCTGGTTTTGCATAAGAGTGCTTACCAGGCGGTTTGTTTGTGCGTAAACACCATTCAGGTTGTAGGGGTCAGCCTTACGATCCTTGAGATGACTATTAATGATGTCCTGGATATTCTTTTGGAAGTACCAATCATCGAGGAATCTTGAAGTTAGAAATTCTAGATTATCTTGATGTAGCTTAACTATATCATAAGCAGAATGGTATCTTTTTAATCCGTCAGTGAAAACTAAAGCCTGCGTTACTGCTGTACCGACCGAATTACTTGTGGTATTCCAGCCGGCATACGCTATAAGCTTTGTTACAACTGCATTTTTCTTATCTAAATGAGGAAAAAGCGTCTGGCTAGCGTAAAAGTTTTCACTTAAATCTACTAATGCTACTTTATAGCCATTATTGAGTAAATCATTAAGCTGTTTAGCCATTTCGGGCAGATTATCTATATTTTTATCGGTGCCGATGTGGACATAGAGAACATAGTCGGCTGTATTTATATCATTAGTTTCCTGACAACCGGTAAGGAAAATTTTTTCCCTTACCGTTGTTGCCACGGTATTAGGCATATAGGGCATTGTAACTCGCGGAGCATTCTCATCTGAATACATTACAAATACACGAGGGTGATGACTGCTAAAGTCTGTTACGATTCTTCCGAGCAGCGATAAAGCGACTTCGTCAGTGCCGCGTGTAATGATAATTCTATCTCTGCTAGACAATTGACTAACATAGTGCTGAATTTGTTTCTTGCTTATATTAGGAATTCCAAAGGGGTATCCATCGTCTTGGCCAATGACCAAGCAAGTGATGACTCCTTCTTCAACTAAGTGCGCGAGCTCAGTATTGATTTTAACATTTTGTTGATACAAATCGTTATAGCGTGATAAAACATGCGGTGGGATTTGATTTTCGAGTTCAGATAGTTTTTCGATATCAGAGGGATTTTCGAAAGTGTATACTTGATCTTTTAATACCGAGTATTTAAAAACATTTTTTTGATATACGGAGTTTTCCTTGCTATCAGCTAGAAGTAAACGGGGAATTATATTAAAAGCATAGATTTTTAGATTGTCATTTTCTTTATGGATCGCTTTTAATAATTCAAGGACAGCTTGGTTATCTTCAGGACTGCCGGCCGATAAACGAGAGGCCAGCAAACTCCCGTGGGTGAGCATATCGACGGATACTATTGCCGCATCAGCATTCTTCCCCTCATTTTTCAACCAAATTCGAAGAGCGTTTTTATCAGCTGGCGTTTTATAATTATCTAAAATTTCCGACGGCGGGAGGATTATCTCAATTCCAGAAATTGCTCCTAGTCTCTCAACAAAATTGGTACATGCTGGTCGGCTATCGAGAGGAAGTACGATAACCTTCAACCAATAGTTTTTATAATTTAGTCCTTCAACAGGAGTGACAGTTTTGATGTTTTTACAAATACTTTGCACCATTATATTAATGGATAATAACGCAAAAATTATTAACAAATAACCTATGGACCGTTTAAGCATTAAACACCTCAAGCGATATTAATCAACTGACGAGAATAGCCTTGATTTATCTAGGGTTATTAGATAAAATTTTGAATCCGAAGTATAAAATAGAATTTCTCTTAGTTTTCCATTTTTCCTGTAAAATCTTACAGATTGTTGCTTTTTTTGGTTTGATTAAAGTAGTATAATGAAATGTGTTATGTCCAAATATGTTAAAAATTCACAGGTAATGTGGGGTAGATATGCGAATAATTACCGGTAGCGCCAAGGGGACACGGCTAAAAACGCCACGCGGGATGGAAACGCGACCGACTAGTGACCGTGTTAAAGAGTCTGTATTTAATATTTTAGGGCCATTCATAGCTAACACTAATGTACTAGACTTGTTTGCCGGAACTGGAAATCTAGGGCTTGAAGCCTTAAGTCGAGGTGCTGCATCAGCTTTGTTTATTGATAAAAGTTCGGCAAGCGTAAACTTAGTTCGCGACAACATTGATCTTACTAAATTTAATGATAGAGCAGTGGTTTTAAAAAGTGATGTGTTTTATGGTCTAGACTGGCTAATTAAGGAAAACAAGCGCTTTGAACTGATTTTTTGTGATCCGCCTTATAATAAAGGCCTTGTTGAAATGGTACTAACCAAAATTGATACCAGCAATATTTTGTCGGTAGAAGGTATCATTGTAGTAGAACATTCGAATCATGAGCAAATAAGGGGAGAGTTTAACCAACTTAAAGTAAAAAGGACCGAAAAATACGGCGAGACATTAGTTAGTTTTCTCACCTTATGAAATGGAGGTATTATTGTGCGAATTGGAATATGTCCCGGTAGTTTCGATCCAGTAACAAATGGTCATATTGATGTTTTTGAGCGAGCAAGTACAATGTTTGATGAGCTCATTGTTGCCGTTTTTCATAATCCTAGTAAAAAACCCCTTTTTAATATGGCTGAAAGGGTTTACTTATTAGAAGAATCGACTAAGCATCTTAAGAATGTTCGTATTGATTCATTTTCTGGCTTGCTTAACGTCTATGTTAAGCAGCAGAATTCAAAAATAATTGTTAGGGGTCTACGGGCGTTAATCGATTTTGAATATGAATTCCAGAGAGCCTTATTAATAAAAAAAGTTGACCCAGATATTGAAACAGTGTTTATGATGACTAGTAGTGAGTATTCTTTTTTAAGTTCAAGTGGTGTCAAAGAATTGGCGCAATTTGGCGGATGCATAAAAGGGTTAGTCCCGGAATGTGTCGAAATTGAGATGAAAAAGCGTTATCAAACTTCATGAAGTATTGTTGGGGGAGGAAAATATGAGTATTGATGAGATTTTAGAAGAACTGGAAAATCTGCTTATTGATGCATCGAGGGTTCCCTTTACCAATAAAAGGATTGTCGAAGAAGATGATCTGGCAAGAATTATCGATGATTTACGTGAAGCGCTACCTAGTGATATAGCTGAGGCAAAGCGTATTATTAGCGAACGCAAACGCATTTTGGATGACGCCCATAAAGAAGGGCAAAATATAATTGATCAAGCAAAAAATTACGTTATGAAACTTACCGATGAGAATGTAATTACCCAACAAGCGCAAGAGAGCGCCAGCGGTATAATCGCTGAGGCTCAAAAATCAGCCCGCAGTCTACAAAGTGACGCAGTTGGCTATGCAGATGATGTTTTTAAGCATTTAGAGGCTAATCTAGAGAGGGCGCTAGAAGTTGTTCGCGCCGGCCATAATGAGCTTTATCAGCAAAGTCAGCAAAATCAAAAAAATCAAGCATCATAAGTTATCTTTTTATATAAAAATACAAACTTCTGGTAATATGAATAGCGATTGATACCGTTATTAAGATTGCTGTCAAGATTATTAACTGGTAACCGATTTGCTCTAATCTTGCTAGCCAAAAAGCAAGAGTGTTTGTATTTCCCATATTAAGCATTACTGGCATTGTAAACACTTTTGCTGCACTTTGGGCGGGTTCACATAATACAACTGTAAGTAGAGCTGCCAATAATGCATGCAAGAATCTGGCAACCATGTAAGGTGTCATTCTAATGCCTGACTCTATTACGATGCTAGCTACTTGACCATGCACACAAAGTCCGCTCCATGCGATTATCGCGCTGACAATCGCAACTTTTTCAATAAGCGGGGCATCGGCCTGGCTGGCAGCCATAGCACCTAGGTCAAGTTCAAATAATCCGCTAACCAAAGCTGGGGATAGACTTTCGCTTAGGCCAAACGTGCTGAGGCAAGCAGCAAAGAAAGTACCTAGAAAAGCAGTTACACCAACAACCGATAGGATGCGCAAGAAAACCGAGAACAATATAATAAAACCGCCAATAAGCAAAATAGTATTCATTGAGCTTTTGACAGAATCGCCGAGCAGTTGATTTAGTGATCGCTTATCTTCTTGGCGGGCATTGTATAGAGCGCGAAAGGCGCGAACGATAATGTTGCCTTTTTGCTCAGTATTCCTTTTGGGAGTCTCATACCTATCCCGATTCAGGCCGTGAAAACGGAAAATTATGCCTACTAAGAAACTTGATATGTAGTGAGCTAATGCAATTGTTATGCCTAATTCTGGCATGCCAAACATACCGACAGCGACGGCGCCAACCATGAACAACGGGTCGGCAGTGTTAGTAAAAGACAAAAGGCGCTCGGCTTCGACCGCGCTGCATAGTTGATTTTTGCGGAATTTGCAAGTTATTACTGCATCCATTGGATAACCAGATGCGAGGCCCATTGACATTGCGAATGCGCCGACACCGGGAACATTAAAGAGTGGACGCATTAAAGGTTCTAGAAGAACTCCAATAAAGTGGACCACCCCTAATCCCATTAAAATTTCGGATAGAATGAAGAAGGGCAATAGTGATGGAAAGACGATATTCCACCAAAGATTAAGTCCCATAATTGCTGAGTCAAATGCATCTTTCGGAAATTTCACCATCGTTACGACGATAAAGACAGTGCCAAACGCCATGAAGTATGCCAGGAGGCGAGAACGATAACGTTTGCCTCTGTCAAAAAGCCTCATAGAATAATCTCCTCCTCTATCCAGGCATTGAAAAAATTACGCGGTAATTTAAGCCGTAAACATTATATATATATGAATGGATAGAGGTAATATAACTAAAACCAAGTGTAAATTAGAGCTAGGGGGGGGAATATGAGGTTAAAGATAGGTTTAGCTCTTGGTTCTGGTGGTTTGCGTGGTCTCGCCCATGTCGGTGTTTTAAAAGTTTTAGAACGCGAGAATATTCCTATTGATTTTATAGCTGGCTGCAGTATAGGCAGTATGATTGGCGCGCTTTATTGTGCCGGACATAGTCCGGATACTATTGTTAAATTGGCAAAGCATCTTAAACCAAGATATTGGCTGGATTTTGTCATACCTAAGCTTGGGATAATCTCGGGTGATAAAGTCCTTAACACCATTAGCCTTTTAACCCAGCAAAAAAAGTTTTCGGACCTTAATATACCATTAGCAATTGTCGCAACTGAAATCAACTATGGACGGGAAGTTATTTTTACTGAGGGAGATGTAGCTCAGGCCGTACGAGCGAGTACATCAGTACCCGGGGTATTTGTTCCGCACAAAATTGGTGATATGATGTTGGTCGATGGTGCTGTATTAAACCCAACACCCATTGATATAGCAAGATCAATGGGTGCAGATGTTGTGATAGCTGTCGATTTGGCTCATGCAGGGGTTGTTTGTAATATTACAAATGTATTTGATGTACTCATTCAATCCATTGACATCATGGAACGTGAGCTTTTAAAACGTCGTCATAAAAATTGTGATATTTTGATACAGCCTGATATTGCCCATATATCACCAAGCTCATTTGAAGCTATTGATGAATGCGTAAGACTGGGTGAGGAGGCGGCCAGCAATATGATGCCGGAGATCAAACGGATAATTAATAGTGATGAATGTACTGCGGTGAACAGCGAAAATCCCATCCACCATGGCTCAAGTTAGGATTGGGCATTCCTAATACGTATAAGTCGGTAGCTAGAGTGTCGATTGCCAGCATACGCTCAAACGGTGTTAGATTGCCGATTGAGCGTTGTTTGCTGTTAAGGTGGGCTGCAGTTTTTATTATACTGGGAATGGATGCTGTCTCTGTCATCTTTTTCAGTATCTGACGGCCGCATGCATTAAAAGCTAACACCCTGGCATAAAGCGGACCAGTTTCGTCGAAGGTGGATATGTCGGTTTTTGTAATACCAACTAAAGCGTGAATAAGAATTCGCTGCAGACGAGTATAAGGATAACGTCGACTTTTTATTATGGTGAGGAGTTGTTCTATGCTTGTCGCCTTGAGCACTGCGTCGCTGATTTTATTGTGTAGTCCTTCAGACACTTCAGGCAAATCTTCTATTTGTTTAAGGGTAAGTAAACGTAATTGCGCTAAAATGGGTTTTTCGAACGCTGAAAATGTTACCGGGCCTCGTCCTTCATTTAAACATTGACCAACAATTTTCGCAGTGTCTTGCGGCATAGCTTGCTCTGCCTTGGTAGTTATAGTCCGCTTTGTGATAATCTCCCTTCTGACGGCGGTGGCGCTGGCCAAGGGGGCATTTATCTCAGTGTCATGATAGCGGGAATGTTTTCTGAGAATTGGCATTGGAATAAGCTGTGGCGCGAATTTTCTAATAGCTTTCAAATATTCAACAGCCAGGATATTATTAGGCGATGCTATGGATTCAAGTTGAATAGAGCATTGTTTTTCAATAACTGATCCTAGTGCGGCAGCGTAGCTAATTCCGTCTTTCATTAACAACTGCATTTTTGCTATATTTTGTTCATTGCTGCTAGCATCGGCCATAATATTTAAAGTTTGAATATCTGGGGATTCAGCGCCAAAACAAAGATGAGTTACCAAACCAAGCGAGGATAAGAGGCGCACGGCACCTTCAGCAAAGAACTGGGCGCTTCGTACTGCAAAGACTGTTGGGAGTTCAATAATAAGATCGACACCGGATTTTACTGCCATTTCAGCGCGTTTCCATTTATCAAAAACAGCGGGTTCGCCACGTTGAACGAAATTTCCGCTCATAACACCAATAACGTATTTGCAACCTGTCGCTTGTCTCGCTCTTTCGATATGCCACTGATGTCCGTTATGAAATGGGTTATATTCAACAATAAGTCCAACGGTATTCATATTACATCCCTCAAGTTTTAAGATATTGGTAAAAAGTTCTCATATATGGCAGTAAATCCTGCAATTCAACAAATAAATTCTTTTTTTACGCTAATAGTTTTATAACTTTGCAGGTAAAATAATACATGTGTCGAATAAAGAACAAGATGTTGTCAAATGGCTTCATAAGTAATACATATCAAGATTATGTTGGGAGGATTCAGTAAGTGAAAGTTCTAGTTGTAAACTGTGGTAGCTCATCTCTTAAGTATCAATTATTTGATATGACCGATGAATCGGTCTTGGCTAAAGGTCTTGTCGAGCGTATTGGCATTGAGGGCTCGGTTTTAAAGCATGAGCCAGCCGGAAAAGACAAAGTTGTTATCAACGCTGACATTAAAAATCACAGCATCGCCATCAAAATGGTAACGGAGGCGTTGACGGACAAAAATCACGGTGTTATAACTGATATGATCGAAATTTCAGCTGTCGGCCATCGTGTTGTACATGGCGCAGAAAAGTTTGCGTCTTCGGTTCTTATTACCCCGGAAGTTATGCAAGCATTGGAAGAGTGCATAGAAATGGCACCGCTTCATAACCCGCCGAATATTCTTGGCATAAACGCTTGCGCTGAACTCATGCCCGGTGTAGAACAAGTTGGTGTGTTTGATACTGCTTTTCATCAAACAATGCCTAAACATGCTTTCATATATGGCCTGCCATATGAGGCTTATGAAAAGTATCGCATAAGAAGATATGGATTCCATGGAACTTCCCATCGTTTTGTATCTAAAGTTGCAGCAGATATGATGGGCAAAGATATTAAAGACTTAAAAATTATCACTTGCCACCTTGGCAATGGATCCAGTGTAGCAGCTGTTGATGGCGGCAAATGTATCGATACTAGCATGGGTCTAACACCACTTGAAGGCTTGGTAATGGGAACTCGCTGCGGCGATGTCGATCCTGCAATTCTGCCGCTCCTCATGAAAAAAGAAAACATGGACGCTGATCAAATCGACCAGTATATTAATAAAAAATCTGGTGTTCTTGGTATCTCGGGAGTATCAAGCGACTTCCGCGACATCGAGAGTGCAGCAAATGAAGGTAACAAACGCGCTCAATTAGCGTTGGATATGTTTGCTTACAGAGTTCGTAAATATATCGGAAGTTATGCTGCGGCTATGAACGGCGTTGACGCAATCGTCTTTACAGCTGGTCTTGGTGAGAACTCATCATCTATGCGTGAAGCAATATGTTCTGGTATTGAATACCTTGGCACTAAAATCGACCCCGTTAAAAATAACGTTCGCGGCAAAGCCACAGAAATCAGCGTAGACGGCGCTAAAGTTAAACTATTTATAATTCCTACTAATGAAGAGCTTGTAATTGCGCGCGATACTAAAGAAATCTGCGCAAAATAGTTTTTAGATAATGTGTGGTAGGGTAATTTATCCCTGCCACTTTGATTTCTTGACAAACATAATGGGGGTCGCTATAATTAATGAAGGTTGGTGGAAAATGATGAAAATTAACATCCAACGTGTCAAAGATAATATTGGAGCAACTCAAAATTTTCGCTTGTGTTTTTCCGCCGCTGATCTTTTTGAAGAAAGCGACAGCACTTGGATTAATGACCCTATTGTTGCTGCCGGGGAAATTGTAAATGACGGACTTCGCTTAAAAGTTAGCGGGGTTATTGAATTTACTTCAAACTTTGAGTGTGACCGTTGCCTAGAAAAATATACCGCCTGTTCTGAAATTCCTTTTATTGAAGAATTTCGGGAAACCAATAAAGTTAGTGAATCCGATGAGATCAATACCTATCATGGTGATGAGATCAATATCAGCGATTTGCTGCGCGAAAGCATTATTCTTGCTAAGCCGTTAAAGACGGTCTGTAAAGAAGGCTGCCAAGGTTTATGCCCGAAGTGCGGTACGAATTTAAATATCTCTACTTGTGCATGCGAGATAGGTGTGATTGATCCCAGGCTCGCAGCGCTACAGCAATTATTGGATAAAGATGATTTTCACCGTTAAACGTTTTAAGGAGGTGTAACTAATGGCAGTACCTAAGCGCAAAATGTCTAAAGCCCGCCGTGATAGCCGCCGTGCTAATTGGAAGTTATCGGTGCCTGGCTTTGTTGAATGCCCACAATGCCACGAACTGAAAATGCCGCATCGTGTTTGTCCTGATTGCGGATATTACGATGGTAAGGAAGTCGTAAAAGCAGCTGAATAAGCTAAATTAGAGCAAAACGAAATTTCGTTTTGCTCGTTTTATTTTTAAAGAACGGATCCTAAACAGATTTTTAATAGCTTTCTAAAATTATGGCTTGATTTCTTTAGTACTAACTGCTTATAATAGATGTTATAAATTGGTTTTAATACTTGGTACTAAACGTGGGTGATAATATGGCGCGACTGCAAAAAAAACTACGCCAAAAAATGCTTCAAGAAAAAATTAATAGTTCGCCTTTTATCCGAGACGAAGAATTAGCTGAGTTGCTTAAAGTCAGCGTTCAAACTATCCGCTTGGATCGTCTTGAATTAGGTATACCTGAACTGCGTGAACGTACTAAACAAATGGCCGAGATAGCCCGTAAGGAACCAAAGACAATCGCTAGTACCGATGTAGTCGGTGAGCTGATTGATTTGGAGCTCGGCAAGAGAGCTATTTCAATCATGACTGTTACACCTGAAATGGTATTTGAGAAAATCCAGATTGCTCGTGGACATCATGTCTTCTCACAAGCTAATTCGCTTGCTTTGGCGGTAATTGATGCACCGGTGGCTGTAACCGGGGTAGCTAATATAAAATACAAGGTTCCTATAAAAAAAGGTGAAAAATTAATAGCCAAAGCGGAACTTGTAAAAAAAAGAGGCAATAAATATTTTATTTGGGTTAAAACTAGGAACGAAAAGCAGGAAGTGTTTCGGGCCAAATTTATAATGGTTTCACTGGAAGAATGAAGGGAGACTTTTGATGAGAGTTGCCGTTGATACTATGGGCACTGACTATGGGCCTCTGGAAATTGTGTTAGGTTGCGTTGAAGCGGCTAAAGAATATAAATGTGAAATTACTTTGGTAGGAAATGAAAACGAAATTTTACAAGCTCTAAATCGGTGCGGTAACTGGCAGTCGCTTGGGATTTCAGTTCAGCATGCAAGCGAAGTAATTGAAATGCACGAACATCCCGCCGTTGCGATTCGTAAAAAGAAAGACTCCTCAATTGTAGTAGCCACACGGTTAGTTAAAGATGGCGTGTGTGATGCCGTTGTTTCTCCCGGTAGTACTGGCGCTGCTGTAGCCGCTGCCTTATTTGGGTTAGGAAGAATAAAGGGAATTGAGCGTCCCTCTATTGCTACACCTATACCTAATTTAACAGGAGTAACAATTTTACTTGATTCAGGTGCTAATGTTGATAGTAAACCAAAGCACCTAGTTCAAAGTGCGATAATGGGTTCAATATACTCTAAGTATATTTGGGGCATTAATAAACCTAGAGTAGGTCTTTTAAATATCGGAGAAGAAGAGACGAAAGGCAATGAGCAGGCTCTCAGTACGTATCCTTTGCTCAAACAACTAAATACTGTAAACTTTATAGGAAATGTTGAAGGACGCGATATTCCTAAAGGTACAGTTGATGTGGTTGTTTGCGACGGTTTTGTCGGCAATGTAGTACTCAAGCTTGGTGAGGGCCTGGCCGGCGCGATAATGCAGTTATTAAAAGATGCAATTAAAAACAGCAGTTTTATTACAAAAATGGCAGCGATGTTAGTACTTCCGGTTCTTAAAAGTTTAAAAAAGAAGTTAGACTATACCGAGTACGGCGGAGCGCCGCTTTTAGGGGTAGAAGGCGGTTTTATAATATGTCACGGCAGTTCTAAAGCGAAAGCTATTAAAAATGCCATACGCGTTGCCAAAGAGTTCACTGAGCAGAAGGTAGTAGATCATATACGTGAACAAATAGCTAGGGAGGGGATTTTGACCAATGAAGGCGAATAATGCTGTAGGTATAATCGGTTTAGGGTATTATGTTCCTGAAAAAGTATTGACTAATTTTGATTTGGAAAAAATGGTTGATACTTCTGATGATTGGATAGTAGAACGCACAGGTATCAAACAGCGGCACATCGCGGATGATGCTACTGCAACTTCTGATTTAGCTGTGAAGGCAGCTGAAAAGGCATTGGAAGATGCTGGTATAACAGCTGACGAACTAGACTTAATCATTGTTGGTACAGCAACGCCAGATATGTATTTTCCTTCTGTGGCGTGTATAATACAAGATAAGCTAAAGGCTACTAAGGCAGCAGCGTTTGACCTGTCGGCTGGGTGTTCTGGTTTTGTCTATAGCCTCGTGACAGGAAGTCAGTTTATAAGTGCCGGACTTTATAAAAAAGTTCTTGTTGTAGGGGCTGAAACAATATCTAAGATTCTAGACTGGACTGACAGAAATACATGTGTACTCTTTGGCGATGGCGCAGGTGCTGCGGTATTGTCCGCTGTAGACGATGGATATGGCATCCTTGGTGTTGAGCTTGGTGCCGAAGGTGCAGGCGGTGAGCATTTAAAGCTTCCAGCAGGTGGTTCACGTCTGCCGGCGTCTGCCCTCACAGTATCTGATAAGATGCACTATGTACATATGAATGGCAATGAGGTTTTTAAATTTGCCATTAAGGTAATGGGGGAGGCTGCGCTAAAGGCGCTTGAAACTGCCGGCCTTTCGCCTGAAGACGTTGATTGCTTCATTCCGCATCAAGCAAATATTAGAATAATTCAATCTGCAGCTAAAAGACTGAAACTTCCGCTTGATAAAGTTATGATTAATGTTGATAAATATGGTAATACCTCAGCAGCATCAATACCTATTGCCCTAAAAGAAGCTGTTTTATGCGGCAAGGTTAAAAAAGACGATACAGTAGTTTTAGTAGGTTTCGGAGCTGGCCTGACTTGGGCTTCCTGCGTTATAAAATGGAGCAAGGAGGATAACACTATTGCTTAAAAACAAACTTTGCCAGTTACTTAATATTAAATACCCCATAATGCAAGGGGGGATGGCTTGGGTTGCGACGGCTGAATTGGCCGCTGCTGTCTCGAATGCTGGAGGTCTTGGGGTTATCGGTGCCGGTCATATGCCACCTGATGCTCTAAGAAAAGAAATTCAAAAAGCTAAAGCATTGACATCGAATGTATTCGGTGTAAATATTATGCTTATGTCGCCTTTTGTTAAAGAAGTTATGCAAGTTGTTGTAGAGGAGAGAGTGCCGGTTGTTACAACTGGTGCTGGTAATCCCGGTGAATATATTCCGGCATTGAAAGAGATTGGTACCAAAGTTATTCCTGTAGTAGCTTCCGTGGCGTTGGCTAAAAGACTTGAGCGTATTGGTGTTGATGCCATAATTGCTGAAGGTTGGGAAAGCGGCGGTCATGTTGGTGAAGTTTCAACAATGGCATTGCTGCCAATGGTTGTAGACGCTGTAAGCATCCCAGTAATTGCTGCGGGCGGTATCGCTGATTCACGCGGCATTGTGGCTGCTTTAGCATTAGGTGCCGATGGTGTACAGATTGGAACTCGCTTTGTTGCTTCCAGTGAATGTACGGCTCATGAAAACTATAAACAAGCTGTGGTTAAAGCAAAAGAGCGTTCAACCGTACTGACTGGAGTTAGTACCGGACACCCCGTTCGAGTTATAAGTAATAAGCTGACACGCGAATATCTTGAATTGGAAAAAGGCGGCGTACCTGAAGAGGAATTAGAAAAGCTTGGAGCAGGCAAATTACGCGCCGCAGTCGTTGACGGTGATGTCGATTACGGCTCTGTTATGATAGGCCAAATTGCTGGTCTTGTTGATGAAATTAAAACAGTAGATGAAATTATGCAAGAACTGGTGCAAGGAATTCCCGCAGTAGTTGACAACATAAATCACATCGTCCAATCATAAAAAGGGAGAGTGAATTATGGGAAAAATAGCTTTTGTATTCCCAGGGCAGGGTTCTCAAACAGTCGGAATGGGAAGAGATTTATATGAAAATTACAGCTGCGCGAAAAAGATATTTGATGAGGCCGATGCCGCGCTGGGATTTTCGATTACCGATATGTGCTTTGAAGGACCTGAAGAAGAACTCAAGAAAACTTTTAATACACAGCCTGCCATATTAACGGTAAGCATTGCCTGCTATGAAGTCTTAAAAGAGCTAGGAATTACTCCCGATATTGTAGCCGGACATAGTTTGGGTGAATATTCAGCCCTTGTAGCTGCTGGTTCGCTCGCTTTTGGTGACGCCGTAAGGTTAGTAAGAAAACGTGGACAGTTTATGCAAGAAGCCGTTCCGCTTGGCGAGGGCAGTATGGCAGCAATTCTCGGCCTAGATCGTCAATTAATAATAGATATTTGTAAACAAGTTGAGGTTGAGCATGGGCCTGTTCAAGCAGTTAATTTTAATTGCCCAGGCCAAGTGGTTATTGCTGGAACTGCCGATGCTGTTGAAAAAGCGGCTGCAGCCTTAAAGAATGCTGGTGCAAAACGAGCGGTAATGCTCCCGGTTAGTGCTCCGTTTCATAGTACGCTGATGAGGCCGGCTTCGGTAAAACTTGCTGCAGAGCTTGATAAGGTAATAGTGAACGATGCTAATATACCTGTTGTAGCTAACTTAACTGGTAAGATTATCACCTTAGGAAGTGCAATTAAACCTTCTTTGGTCGATCAAGCGGCTAATGCTGTTCGTTGGGAAGACTGTGTAGCCGAAATAGTTAGCTATGGAGCTGAAGTTTTTGTAGAAGTAGGTCCAGGCAAGGTATTAACCGGGTTTACTAAAAAAATCGCGAAGGAAGTTTTGACACTTAATGTCGAGGGAATAGATTCGTTAGAAAAAACCCTTGATTATTTCAAGGAGGTTCGCTAAAATGCTTTTAGACGGTAAAGTGGCAATTATTACAGGTGCCTCTCGCGGAATTGGTCGTTCGGTAGCACTCGAATTGGCCAAAGCGGGCGCTAAAATTGTTGTAAACTATGCAGGCAACGCGGCTGCTGCCGAGAACGTTAAAGACGCAATATTGGCAGAGGGCGGACAAGCGATAGTTGTTCAGGCTGACGTATCTGATGCAGTTGCTGTCGATAATTTGGTTAAGCAAACAATAGAGGCATTTGGCCGCATTGATATTCTTGTTAATAACGCCGGAATTACGCGAGACGGCCTATTAATGAGAATGAAAGAGACTGATTGGGATGATGTAATCAACACCAACCTAAAAGGCGTTTTCAGCTGCACAAAAGCCGTTTCTAAAGTAATGATGAAACAAAAAAGCGGAAAAATTGTTAACATGACTTCAGTTGTTGGTCTGATGGGTAATGCTGGTCAATCAAATTATGCTGCTGCTAAGGCTGGTGTAATTGGATTTACCAAGTCGATGGCAAAAGAATTGGCACCTCGCGGCATAACAGTCAACGCCATTGCTCCAGGCTTTATTAGCACCGATATGACCGCAGTTTTATCCGAGCAAGTTAAGATTGACCTAGCACAGAAAATTCCGCTTGGCCGCTTAGGTGACCCTAATGATATAGCTAAAGCTGTTCTATTTCTGGTTTCTGACTCAGCTAATTATATTACCGGGCAAACTTTAAATGTTGATGGCGGTATGGTAATGTAAATAATAAATATAAAAGCTTGTGGAAGGAGGTGAACCAGCATGACAACATTCGATAAAGTTAAAGAGATCGTTGTTGAACAACTTGGCGTTGATGAAGCCGATGTTAATATCGATTCCACATTTATTGATGATTTGGGTGCCGATTCTCTTGATATTGTTGAATTGATCATGGCCTTTGAAGAGGAATTCAATATTGAAATCCCTGATGAAGTGGCTGAGAAGATCAAGACTGTTAAAGACGCAGTTACCTACATAGATCAGGAGAAACAAGGCTAGTATTACCTGTTAAAAGAAGAAGGTCCCGTGAAATTAGTTTTCGTTTCGCGGGGCTTTCTTAAGGTAAGAGCTGCTGAATGGAGGAGTTAATACTTGAAACTTCCAGAACTAAAAATAGGCCATCTGGTTGCTAAAGTACCTATTATGCAGGGTGGCATGGCAATACGACTTTCTACAGCTCGCTTAGCGGCAGCTGTTGCCAACGAAGGTGGAATTGGCTTAATTGCTGCATCCGGAATGACTTTCGATGAACTCCGGTATGAAATTCGTTTGGCTCGTTCACTGACAAATGGAAAAGGTATAATTGGTATAAACGCAATGGTAGCGGCAAGAGTGTTTGCCGGACTTGTTGAAACTGCAATTGATGAAGGTATTGATTTAATTGTTGCGGGTGCAGGCTTTTCGCGTGATATGTTTGGAATGGGCAAAGCCTCCGGTACTCCAATAGTACCAATCGTATCATCGGTAAAACTTGCAAAAATTTCTGAATCGCTAGGTGCTTCTGCCGTCGTTGTCGAAGGCAAAGAGGCAGGTGGACATTTAGGTACAGAACAAACGTTGGAATCATTAATCCCTGATATTAGTAAGGCTGTTAAAATTCCTGTTATTGCTGCCGGTGGAGTTATGTCCGGCCGTGAGATTGTAGAAACATTGAAACTTGGTGCAAGTGGTGTGCAAATGGGCACTCGTTTTGCGGCCAGTGAAGAAGCCAATGGGGCTCCTGCTTTAAAAGAATTTTACTTAAAAGCCAAGCCGGAGGATGTTGTTCTTATAAAAAGTCCGGTAGGATTTCCTGGGCGGGCTATTAAAAACCCATTCGTTGCGAAAGTTCTTGAAGATGCTGCGCCGACCCCAAAATCGTGTGATGCTTGTCTTAAACATTGTGCCAGAAATTTCTGTATAATAAAGGCGCTTATCCGCGCTCAACAAGGCGATGTTGAGACAGGATTGGTATTTACCGGCGAGTATATTCATAAAATAGAGGAAATACTACCTGTGAGGGAAATTTTTGCCAGAATCATTAATGAAGTTGAGGCAATATAATGCTGGGCAATGCCGAGTATTATTTATAGACCGCTTTTTAAAAGTTAATAAAATGTGAGGTGATCATTTTGAAGAAACGAGTCGTAATAACAGGTTTGGGCGCAATAAGTCCTGTAGGCATTGGAAAAGATGATTTTTGGCAATCGCTGATTAATGGTGTTTCGGGCGTTGGCCCAATCACTCGTTTTGATGCGAGCGACTTTACAGCTCAAATTGCAGGCGAAGTAAAAAACTTTGATCCTGCCCAATACATCGACAAAAAAGAAGCCAAAAGAATGGATCGCTTTACCCAGTTTGCCGTAGCGGCAACAAAAATGGCCTTAGAGGATGCTAAGATAGATCTTGACTGCGAGGATAGAAGCCGGATAGGCACATATATTGGCACAGGCATCGGCGGCATTGAAACTCTTCATGAGCAATTTAAAGTCCTATTTGATAAAGGGCCCGGCCGTATTAGTCCGTTCTTTGTGCCAATGATGATTGCAAATATGGCATCAGGTCAAACATCAATTACTTATGGTCTTCAAGGTCCTAATAGCTGTGTAGTAACTGCTTGTGCTACTGGCACTAACTCAATCGGCGATGCTTTCAAGGTAATTCAGCGTGGTGACGCTGACGTAATGGTCGCTGGCGGTACCGAAGCAGCAGTTTCTCCTGCAGCTGTAGCTGGCTTCTGTTCCATGAAAGCTCTTTCGTCTCGCAATGACGAACCGACTAAAGCTTCCCGCCCCTTTGATAAAGACCGTAATGGTTTTGTCATGGGTGAGGGTGCTGGCGTCGTAGTTTTAGAATCACTTGAACACGCTTTAGCCCGCGGTGCTCATATATATGCTGAGATTGCCGGCTATGGTTATAATGCAGATGCTTTCCATATAACAGCGCCTGCTCCTGAAGGAGCACAAGCTGCAAAATGTATGGCAATGGCAATTGAAGATGCTGGGCTAAGCACAAATGATGTTGACTATGTAAATGCACATGGTACTTCTACACCATTAAATGATAAGAATGAAACACTTGCTATTAAAAGTCTATTCGGTGAGCACGCTCACAAAATGGCTGTAAGTTCTATCAAATCAATGACTGGTCATTTGCTTGGTGCAGCTGGCGGTATTGAATGTATCGCTACAGCCTTAACAATAGCTAACGGCATAATACCACCTACAATTAATTACGAAACGCCAGATCCTGATTTAGATCTAGACTATGTACCTAATAAAGCGCGTGAACAAAAAGTGGATGTTGCCATTTCCAATTCCTTTGGTTTTGGCGGTCATAACGCGACTATTTTGCTCAAAAAATATCAAGCATAGTTTTTAAAACCATGAAAAACCATTTCAACGCTGATCGTATCAAGCAGCTTAAATTGTTATGCAGTGTATTAAAAGTTGACCTTAAAGACTTGAATTTGCTTCACCAAGCTTTAACTCATACATCGTTTGCTAACGAAGCGAAACATCATGGTATTGTCCATAATGAGCGTTTAGAGTTTCTTGGTGACGCTGTTCTCGACTTGGTAATTAGTGAATATTTATTCCGGCGTTTCCCAGGGCTTCCGGAAGGCGAGCTGACTAAAGCTCGGGCGATGGTGGTATGTGAACCGACGTTGGCCCAGTGTTCGTCCAAAATCAGAATCGGAGACTACTTGCTTTTAGGCAAAGGCGAGGCTGCTTCAGGCGGGCGTGAACGATTATCGATATTAGCGGATGCCTTCGAAGCTATCATAGGCGCTATTTATCTTGATAGTGGTTTCGATAGCGCTGCCAAATTTGTTTTGGAACATCTAGCTAACGACTTGATGCTGATTGAACGAGGCGATTATCTTAAGGATTATAAGACATCGCTGCAGGAAGTTGTACAAAAAAACAGTGATAGTAAAATTTCCTACGAGATTATTGCCGAACGCGGCCCAGACCATGATAAGCTATTTGATGCAATGATATTAATTAATGGCATTGAGATGGGACGAGGAACAGGACGCAGCAAAAAAGAGGCCGAGCAACGCGCCGCAAAACAGGCATTAATAAAATTGGAAGTTATTGTGCAATAGCAGGGCGGCCTTTGGCCGCCCACATTTAATTATTGAGGTAATTATGAAACATTATATCATCCCAATATTTATCCCTCACTTTGGCTGTCCCCATCAGTGTATATTTTGCAATCAAAAAAAAATAACCGGTTTTCAAACTTCAATGACCCCTAAACTTGTTGCCCAAGTTATTAAAGATCATCTAGCTAGAATAAACCGCGAACGGCGAATTGAGATTGCATTTTATGGTGGCAGCTTTACTGCACTGCCGATCGATATTCAAGAAGCACTCTTAACTCCTGCTTATCATGCTCTTAAAGCCGATAAAGTTCAGGCAATTCGTTTATCCACTCGGCCCGATTGCATTTCACCGGAGATTTTAAAAATGCTTCATGGTTTAGGTGTCTCAACAATTGAGCTTGGGGCGCAGTCCCTTGATGATAAAGTTCTGCAAAGCGCGGCCCGAGGACACACAAGCCAAGCCATAAGAACTGCGGTAAATTTAATAAAAACTGCAGGCATTAAATGCGGACTGCAATTAATGGTTGGTCTCCCGACCGAGAATTGGTCCAACTTAATAAAAACAGCTTTCCAAGCCGCCGAGCTGAAGCCTGATTTTACGCGCATCTATCCTACTCTTGTTATTGCTGAGACCCATTTGGCCCGACTATATCAAAGTGGAGCTTATGTGCCGCTTCCTCTTAATGAAGCCGTTGCCCGCTCAGCTTTTATGAAACTTATTTTTAACCGTTGCAATATCCCAGTTATTCGAACTGGTTTACAGGCCAGCGATGATTTAAATAGCCGAGATGTTGTTCTAGCAGGACCTTATCATCCGGCTTTTGGGGAGATGGTGGACGCCTATTTATTTAACATTATGGTTGCACGTTGCCTGGACAATTTTACTGAACTTGGGGCGGAGGTAGTTATTCACCATCATGCCAAGGACTCATCTAAGGTGCGAGGTCTAGCAAACGCAAATATAAAAGCCTGGACTGATAACTATAAGGCAAGTTTTAGCCTTGTGCCCGATGGGACTACAATCGGCCTATTAAAAATTGAAACTAATGGACATAGATGCATTATAACAAGAAATATGCTGGAATAGTTTAAAGAAATTCATATTTGAAGGAATTTTTAGGAAATCAGCAGAATACTTTAGTATCGTATAGCCCTCAAACCAAAGGAGGTAACGTAATTGGAAGTACTTAAAGTATCTGCACAATCGAATCCTAAATCTGTAGCAGGCGCTCTTGCTGCCGTACTTAGGGAAAAAGGCTCAGCTGAAGTGCAAGCAGTTGGCGCAGGAGCAGTTAATCAAGCCATTAAAGCAATCGCAGTTGCGCGTGGCTTTGTGGCACCCAATGGTATAAATCTGATAACAATACCTGCCTTTGCCGAGATAACTATTGATGGAGAAGAACGTACTGCGATCCGCTTTATTGTTGAGCCCCGTTAATTAGTAATTTAAAAAGCCTGTTTGCGTTTGCAAATAGGTTTTTTAAATTTTTCTTTCCACATTTACCCTTTTCACCTTCTGATTTACATGATAAAATTTATGATTAGATGTTTGAATGTGTGGTGATTTGTTTGCTATTGCAAAGGCTAGGTCTATATGGCTTTAAATCATTCGCTGAAAAGACAGATATTGAGTTTGGGCGGGGGATAACTGCCATAGTTGGTCCGAATGGTAGCGGTAAAAGTAATATTACTGATGCTATTCGTTGGGTATTGGGTGAGCAAAGTATTCGTAATTTGCGCGGCGCCAAGTTAGAGGATGTAATATTTGCCGGCAGCGCCGGCCGTCGTCAGAGCGGTATTGCTGAGGTTTCGTTGACTTTTGACAACAGCGATCACTTACTGCCGGTAGACTTTAATGAAGTGACCATCACACGCCGGGTTTTTCGCTCAGGAGAAAGTGAATACTACATTAATAAGTCGTCGTGCCGGCTAAAAGATATTCACGAGTTACTTGCGGATACTGGGCTAGGTCGGGATTCTATGACTGTTATTAGTCAAAATAAGATTGACGAGGTCCTAAACAGCAGGCCTGAAGATCGTCGGTCATTGTTTGAAGAAGCTGCCGGTATAACTAAATACAAGCATCGAAAAAAAGAGGCTATGCGAAAACTTGAAGATACTTCACAAAATTTAACACGTGTAGCCGATATAACCGCTGAATTGGAAACCCAGCTCGGACCATTATCTGAAAGCGCGGCCCGCACGACTCGCTATAACGAGTTATATACAGAACTAGTAATTTGCCAGTCTAGTCTATTACTTAATAGACTTAATAAAACAGAAAAGATGCTTGAGATTGCTAACCAAGAGCAAGAGTCGCTTGTTGATGATGAAGTAAACTTAAGTACTACTATTAGTCTTAAGGAATCTGAAGAAGAAGTGATCCGCTCTGATATAGCAAAAATTGATAACGAACTTTCAACTCTTTTAGCTAACATTAATAACGCCAACACCGAGATAGAACGATTAGATGGACAAGCCGCAGTACTGCGTGAGCGTATCAGTCAAGCCGAATATTCTCAGAATAGAATTGTTGAGGAAAAGGCGATCGGCATTGAACAATTACATGAGGTAAATGATAAGCTTTCCCAGGCAGTTACCGCTTACGAAGAAAAGCGGGAGCAAATTATTGCTATAAAACAATTGCTGGCAAATAAAACGAAAGAATACGATGAACTTGCCAGTCTTGTTAGGAGTTATGAACGACAGGTCGAATCAGAAAAAGAAAAAACTTTCGATCATCTTCAGGAGCTAGTAACTTATCGTAATGCAATTAATGCCATTGAACACGAGCTAACAAGGCTAAATACCCAAAAGATGGGGGTTCTTGACGAGCAGACCGACTTTAAAACTCAGCTTACCTCGGCACAAACAAATCATAATAAAATGACTGCAGAAATAAAAACATTAGCTTTAGGAATTAAAGAAAATGATTTGAAGCAGGACAAATTAGAAAAAGAGAAGCTGTCATTGGAAAAAAAGTTAAAAAACTTATTAGTGCATGAGCGCCAACTTACCAATCAACTAAATGAAAACAAATCCCGCCTAAAAGTATTGAATCATATGCAACAGGAACTTGAGGGCTTCGGCCGCGGTATTAAGAATGTCCTAAAAAGCACTGCGACTTGGCGAAATGGCATTTGCGGCGCAGTAACTCAGATATTAAAGGTTGATCAAAAGTATATCACTGCGATAGAGATTGCCTTGGGCGGTGCACTACAGCATATTGTTACGGAAGATGAAAAGACAGCCAAGCAGGCAATAAGCTATTTGAAAGAAGGTCGGCTAGGACGGGCTACCTTTCTTCCGTTAAATACAATTAAGCCGTCACCACGCCGTGACTATGAGTTAACTGCGGCTAATTCCCCAGGATCTCTTGGCTTTGCCTCGGAACTTGTGGATTATGATGTTAAGTATCGCCGCGTTATTGAATACTTGCTTGGTCGGACAATTATCGCTAAGGATATTGATACAGCGTATGAACTTGCTAAGCGCGGTTCATTTTTACTAAAAATCGTAACCTTGGATGGCGAATTAATTAGCCCTGGCGGATCTATAACAGGTGGAACAATCAATAGGCGAGATGCCAGCTTTTTAAGCAGGAGTAGGGATATAGAATCTCTCCAGACTAAAATCGGCAGTATTGAACACAATTTACGTCAACTCAAGAGTGAAGTTGCTACAGATGAACAACGTTTAGCAGAATTAACGGAACAAATTCAATTAGCGCTAGAATATCGGCAACAAACTGAAGTACGTCAGGCCGAATTAATGGTGCATAACGATAAAATCATAGCCGAAATCAACCGCTTGACAATTGGTGAAAAAACCTTAGCATACGAAATTCAAAACTATCAGGAGGAACAAGCTCAATTAGAACAAAAGCTAATTGATACTAAAAATACAGTGGAGCATCTGGAAAATCGTGATATGGTACATAAGCAGATGCTTGAGGATTGGCGTACTAAATTGGCTGAAGCTATTGCTTGCAAGGAAAAATTAAATCAAGATTTAACTGAGCAGAAGATCAAACTATCGGCTTTGGAACAAAATGCGGCCTCTATGCAGGAAAACCGTAAACAGCTTACCGAATATGTCCAGGCTTTGAATAATAAACAGGCTAGTTTAACTGAAGAACAGACTAAGCTAGAGCATCAAATAACTATCACTAGGGAAGAACTAAACGTAATAACCACTTCTCGAACTAATCAAATTAATCAAAAAACCGGCATGGAGCTTGATTATAAAACAGGCTATATGCGAAAACTTGAAATTGTAACTGCTGCTCAAAAGTTGGACAAGGATTTAAAAGAATTACGCCGCAAACATACCGAGCTGCAGAGACGGCTGCATGAGCTTGAACTTCTTAGAACAAGGTACGACTATGAAGTAACGCGCTGTAAAGATGAACTGCGTGATCAATACTCTTTGTCGAAGGAGGAGGCCCTTAAACTGTACCGTTCGGACGACCCAGTACAACTTGCTAAAGACGCTAACCGTCTTGAATCCGCTATAGACGAACTGGGACCGATAAACCCAACGGCAGTTGAAGAATATGCCAAACTCTCAGAGCGTCGTCAGTTTCTGCAAACGCAGTATGATGATCTAGTGGCTGCACAAGACTATCTTTCGTCGATCATTGGTGATATCGACATGACTATGGGTAGCCAGTTTAAAGAAGCCTTTCATAAAATTAACGGTTACTTTGGGGAGATTTTCGTTAAAATGTTTGGCGGCGGCATGGCTCAAATACGACTTACCGATCCAGACAATTTATTGGAAACTGGAATTGAAGTTATCGTTCAGCCGCCAGGTAAGAAATTGCAAAACCTTGTTTTGCTTTCAGGCGGAGAAAGGGCTTTGACTGTTATCGCCTTGCTGTTTGCATTTTTGACCTATCGGCCATCACCATTTGTTGTTGTCGACGAAATCGATGCGCCTCTCGATGAGGCTAACCTACGCCGATTTAGCTCATTTTTGCGTGAGTATGCACTCAAAACTCAGTTTATTGTAGTCACGCACCGTAAAGGAACGATGGAGGCTGCTGATGTAATGCATGGTGTTACAATAGAAGAGGCCGGAATTTCTCGCTTAGTCTCAGTAAAGTTTGGCGATAAAGCCGGCTGATTAGGTATACTAGGAGGTTATCATGGGATTTTTTGATAAGTTAAAAGCAGGTTTAGAGAAGACGCGTAAAAGTTTTACGGAAAAAATCGAACAACTTGTTATCGGCTATGCTAAAATCGATGACGAATTTATTGATGACCTTGAGGCCGTTTTACTTTCGGCTGATGTAGGTGTTAAAACAACAACTAAATTAATTGAGGAAGTTCGTAAAGGAATAAAAGCTAAAGAAATTCAGTCACCGGACGATCTGAAACCATTTTTGCAAAGGCAGATAAGCGCTATTCTTGGCGAGGGCTCTACTGAGTTACTTCGCGCAGTCCAGCCACCTACTGTGATCATGGTGGTAGGCGTAAATGGGGTAGGCAAAACGACAACTATCGGGAAACTAGGTAATTATTATCGGGAGCATGGTGCTAAAGTTGTTTTGGCGGCTGGTGATACATTTCGTGCTGCGGCTATTGAGCAGCTTGAAATCTGGGGCCAACGAATCGGAGCCGAAGTTATTAAGCATTCCCACGGCTCCGATCCGGCTGCTGTTGCTTTTGATGCCGTTCAGTCTGCTAAGGCAAAGAAAGCGGACGTTCTTATTATCGATACCGCCGGTCGACTTCACACCAAATCAAATCTTATGGATGAATTAAAAAAGGTTAGACGAGTAATTACTCGCGAACTGCCCGATGCTCCGCATGAAACCCTTCTCGTTCTTGATGCCACTACCGGGCAAAATGCTATAAGCCAGGCAAAAATCTTCTCGGACGCCTGTGATATTACTGGTGTCGTGCTTACTAAACTTGACGGAACAGCAAAAGGCGGTGTAGTTGTAGCTATAAAATCAGAGCTTAATTTACCGGTCAAACTCATTGGGGTCGGGGAAGGCGTTAACGACTTGCGCCCATTCATACCGAGCGAGTTTGCTAAGGCTTTATTCCTTAATCAAAAGGGGTAAAGTTCTAGGTAAAGTTTTTTAACTGACAAGTAATAATGCTTGACATATCTTATTAGGTTAATTATACTATTAAATGTAAAGGCAATTACCTTGTCAGCAAGCAGGTGAGAAAAATGTTGGATAAAGTTCTTCGCATCGGTCCTTTATTTGATTTTTATGGAGCCTTACTGACCGATAAGCAGCGACAGTGCATAGAAATGCACTATTTAAATGATTTTTCTCTTTCAGAAATAGCAAGTGAATTTAACGTTTCAAGACAAGCTGTTCATGACATCCTGCGGCGCGCTGAACAAACTCTTGAAGAATATGAATATAAGCTGCAACTAGTTGAGCGTTGTCGACGTGAGCAGCAATATATACGGGAAGTTTATAGTTTATTAAAAGGTCTGCCCTTACAATTAAAACGAAATCCAGATATTAACCAGGCGCTGATTAGATTGGATGACCTAATAGATTGGCAAAAGGGGGTGTAGTATGGTTTTTGAGGGATTAGCCGATAAACTGCAGCAGACGTTTAAAAAGCTTCGGGGCAAAGGCAAATTATCTGAGTCCGATGTAAATGATGCAATGCGCGAAGTTAGGATGGCTCTTTTAGAAGCAGATGTCAACTTCAAAGTTGTAAAAGATTTTATTACAAAAGTAAAGGAACGAGCTGTTGGCCAAGAAGTTTTGGGAAGTCTTACTCCGGGTCAGCATGTAATTAAGATAGTAAATGAAGAACTAACTAACCTCATGGGTGGAACTCAAAGCCGTATTACAATATCTTCGCGCCCGCCGACAATTATAATGCTTGTCGGCTTGCAAGGGGCAGGTAAGACAACAACAGCCGGCAAATTAGCCCTTTTACTTAAGAAGCAAAACAAGCGGCCATTATTGGTAGCCGCTGACGTGTATCGCCCCGCGGCTATTAAACAGTTGCAGGTATTAGGCGAACAATTAGAACTACCAGTTTTTACAATCGAAGACAATAAAAATCCGGTTGAAATTGCCGAAAAAGCTATCGAATATGCTAATTCTCACGCGCGAGATCTAATAATAATTGATACTGCTGGCCGCCTGCATATAAATCAGGAATTAATGCAGGAGCTTAAAGCAATAAAAGCAACTGTGAAGCCCCATGAAATTTTACTGGTAGTCGATGCAATGACGGGTCAAGATGCTGTTACTGTCGCTGAATCCTTTAATAATGATCTAGGACTTGACGGAGTAATTTTAACTAAGCTTGACGGCGATGCTCGTGGTGGTGCTGCACTTTCCGTTAAAGCAGTTACCGGACAGCCGATAAAATTCGCAGGCATGGGTGAAAAACTTGATGCTTTGGAACCATTCCATCCTGACCGTATGGCCTCAAGAATCCTTGGTATGGGTGATGTCCTCAGCTTAATTGAAAAAGCGCAGACCAACATGGACTTGGAACAAGCCAAGGAAATGGAGAAAAAGCTTCGTAAAGAGGATTTTACACTTGATGATTTCCTGGATCAGCTGCAGCAGGTTAAAAAATTAGGACCGCTTGAACAAGTTCTATCAATGCTCCCGGGTATGGGTAATATTAAGAATCAGCTAAAGGATGCCAAAATTGACGAAAAAGAACTTGGGCGGGTTGAGGCTATCATTCGTTCCATGACTAAGAAAGAACGTCGCGATCCGGCGATAATCAACGGCAGCCGCCGTAAAAGGATCGCGGTCGGCAGCGGTACTAAAGTTCAAGACGTAAACAAATTATTAAAGCAATTTGCTGAAGCTAAGAAAATGATGAAACGCTTTCAAAGCATGCAAAAAAGTGGAAAAAAATCACTGGGCGGTTTCAAACTTCCCTTCATGCGTTAAGTATTTTTCTAAAATATAAAGGAGACTCTATAAAGGAGGTGAATGTTCATGGCAGTAAAAATTCGCTTAAACCGGATGGGTGCTAAAAAAAGCCCTTTCTATCGTGTAGTAGTTGCTGACTCACGCTCTCCGCGTGATGGTCGTTTTATCGAAATTCTTGGTAATTACGATTCCACAAAAGATCCGGCTATTGTCAATATTGATGAAGAAAAAGCTATTGATTGGCTTAAAAAAGGTGCACAACCTACTGATACAGTTAAAGCTCTTTTCAGTCAAGTCGGCATTATGAAAAAGTGGGATGAATTAAAGCGCACTAAGAAAGAAGTGTGATAACTATGAAAGATATTATTGAAGTTATCGCCAAATCGCTGGTTAAGAACCCTGACCAAGTTAACGTAACAGAGTCTATTGATAGAGACACTACTGTATATGAATTGCGCGTGGCTCCTGAAGATATGGGAAAAGTTATTGGTAAGCAAGGCCGCATCGCTAAAGCTTTGCGGACAGTAGTCAAGGCTGCTGCTACTCGCGCTAATAAGAGAGTCGTAATCGAAATTATCTGATGAAAAGGCGGACTAAACATGGATAGCATAACCTTAAAATGTCCGGTTACCATTAAAGCCAAAGTAACCGAAGACTTAAAACAACAATTGGCGGCCGAAATTCAGGACGCTTTGAAAAAAGCCGACATGGAACTTCAGCAAATTGACTTTCATGCCAAACGTGTTATGGCTGAACAGGCTAAACAAGATGCACAAGGTTTAGTAGCCCTTCGTCAGCAAATTGATGCTGAGAAGCAGAAACGTCTCGACTTTAAAAACCATATGGTCGAAAAACTAAAAGAAACAGCGCAACTCGAAATTGGTGCCGAAATCGTTCAAGGAACGCTCGAAAGGATTGTCGAAGTACGCATTGGCGATGATTTAAACAAAATTGTCAATACTGAGATTTTGCTGGAGAATGGCAAAGTAATCTCTTTTCGCAGCTAACTATGAGAAATGAACTGATTGTCATTGGTCAAATCGTTGCCCCGCACGGTGTGCGGGGTGACGTTCGTGTTTTCCCCCATACGGACTTTCCTGAAAGATTCGCCAAAACCAAAAGAGTTGTACTTGAAGACGGCAGCGCGCTCGATGTTGAAAACGCAAAATTTCATAAACAGTTTGTACTGGTAAAATTCCGTAACGTCAATACAATGAATGATGCGGAGAAATTACGAGGCAAGCTCCTTCATGTAAACCGCCAAGATGTTGTTCCTTTACCTGAAGGGCATTTCTACCATTTCGATATAATCGGCCTAAAGGTATATACTGAGTCCGGAGAATATCTCGGCATAGTAACTGATATTCTCGAGACCGGCAGTAATGACGTGTACGTTACGGAACAGGAAGATCAAAAGCCTATCCTCATACCTGCTTTGAAAGAAGTTGTATTAAAAATTGACATCCCGAGTGGCAGGATGACGGTAAAATTACAGGAAGAATGGGAATAACATGATTATTGATATTATTTCCTTATTTCCAGAGATGTTTGAAGGGCCATTGGGTCACAGTATAATCAAACGCGCCCGCGACGCAGATATTTTAAAGGTCTCTGTTACCAATCCTCGTGATTTTACTTTCGATAAACATCGGATTGTCGATGATTACCCCTTTGGCGGCGGTTCAGGTATGGTAATGAAACCAGAACCTATCTTTAGGACTGTTGAGAATATCGCTAGTCAAAGCACAGCTAAAAACCGACGTATTATTATGATGTGCCCTAGTGGTCAGCGCCTAGATCAAGCTAAGGTGCGGGACCTTGCACATTATGAGCATCTAATCCTTATCTGCGGCCATTACGAAGGTATTGACGAGCGAGTTAAACAATTTTTAGTGGACGAAACCATTTCGGTTGGCGATTATGTTTTAACAGGCGGGGAATTGCCTGCTATGATAGTTGTAGATGCTGTTGCCCGAATGCTGCCCGGCGTTTTAGGCAGTAGTGAGTCTGCTCCGCATGATTCTTTTTATAATGGATTACTAGAATATCCGCAATATACACGGCCTCGCGAATTTAACGGCATGAAAGTGCCAGACATTTTGCTTTCGGGCGATCATGCTAAGATAAATCGCTGGCGCCAAAAAGAGTCCTTAAAAAAAACTTTGGAGTGTCGTCCGGACCTCTTGGAAAATGCTGAATTAAGTTCAGAAGACGCCAAATTATTGGCTGAGGTTATTAAAGAACAGTCGGGAGGCTAAAATGTCAGCTCCTGTATATCTGGGTTTAGTACATTACCCAATTTATAATAAAAATGGCGAAATCATCACTACTGCGATAACTAACTTTGATATTCACGATATTGCCCGTACTTCGCGAACCTATGATATTAAGCAATATTTTATAATTCACCCCTTGGAATCACAGGCCGAACTTGCTCGGAATATAATAAGCTACTGGCAGGATGGGTACGGCAGTCAGTATAACCCTGACCGCAAAGAAGCATTTAGTATTCTAAAAATTATGCCTGATATTGAGAAAGCTGTAGAATTCATAAAAAATGCTGAAGGTGAGCATCCTGTAATTATTACAACTGACGCACGTAAGTTTGATAATACGGTCTCTTATATTAAGGTACGTAACGATATTGCAAGCGGCAATAAACCTTGTTTACTCCTTTTTGGTACCGGTTGGGGAATGGAAAGGTCAGTCATGAAAATGTTTGACTATATCTTGGAACCAATCTACGGTCCTTGTGATTATAACCATTTGCCTGTTCGCGCTGCGGTAGCAATTATTTTAGATAGATTATTAGGTGAAAATTGGTGGAGTAAATGAAATATTCCTTGAGTTTCCTAGGATGATATGATAAAATTTTTACGGTGTAAAACGGACGGTCCTCTGCCTGATATTTCTAAAAAATACTATTTGGGTTATGAACGTCTAGTATAAGGAGGAACTACATTGAACATTATTCAAGCATTAGAACAAGAACAACTTCGAAAAGACATCCCTTCATTCAGAGCTGGAGATACAGTTCGCGTGCATGTTAAGGTTGTTGAGGGCAATCGTGAACGTATCCAGGTTTTTGAAGGCGTTGTAATTCATCGTCAAGGCGGCGGTGTTCGTGAAACTTTCACTGTAAGACGTGTGTCCTACAATGTTGGTGTGGAACGTACTTTCCCTGTTCATTCCCCGCGTATTGACAGAATTGAAGTTACTCGTAGGGGCATTGTTCGTCGTGCTAAATTGTACTACCTGCGCAACCTCACTGGTAAAGCAGCACGTATCAAAGAAAGACGCTAGGTTGTATAAGGGACTGTTTGCAGTCCCTTTATTCATTTTTATTTAAATGAACTGCTCTTAGTAAATAAGCGTTATCACAGGTTTTACGGCAGGAGGGATAATAAGTGAAAAGCTCAAGCTTAGGTGAAGAAGTCAAGGATTGGATAGTTTCAATTCTGATTGCCGTTGTTTTAGCATTCTTTATCAGACATTACATTGTCGAATTATATATGGTAGAAGGTCCGTCCATGCGTCCTACCTTGCAAAACGGGGAAAGGCTTGTTGTAAATAAGTTTATATATCGATTCAACAAACCGACTAAAGGTGAAATAATTGTTTTTCGCTATCCTCGTGACCCAAGCCGAGACTTTATTAAGCGGGTAATCGCAGAGCCCGGTGATACAATTGAAATTAAAGATGGACGCGTTTTTGTTAACGGTCAGTTATTAAACGAACCATACATATTGGATAAAACACGTGGTTCATATAATTTGGCAACAGTACCGGATGGGCATATTTTTGTAATGGGCGACAACCGTAACAATTCCGAGGACAGCAGATACCGTGATGTCGGATTCGTATCTTATGATCTTGTTAAAGGTAAAGCTGTAATGATTTTCTGGCCGCTTGACCACATAAAATCCCTTCCCTAAGGCCAAACTATTGACATTAAAATGAGATTGCCACCTGCGTTGCGCGTTCGCAATAACTATGACCATTTATCTAGCGTGTCATGGCGATTAGCACAATTGAATGGCCATCTCAATTTTTTTAGAACTGTAATTTCCGTTAGAGAGTAGTGATACCATGGAACAAGATATCAAAATTAATTGGTTTCCTGGTCATATGGCTAAAGCTCACAGGATGATCCAGGAAAGCCTAAAATTAGTCGACGTCGTCATCGAGCTATTAGATGCACGTATTCCTGTAAGCAGTTCAAATCCAATGATTAGTTCAGTTGTTCTCGATAAGCCGCGTGTTATTGCACTCAATAAAGCTGACCTCGCAGAACCGGAGTGGACTGAAAGATGGAGTACTCATTTTAAGAGTAAAGGCTTGCAGGTAGTCGCTATTGAGGCAGTGACCGGTAAAGGTGCTAAAACTCTAATTTCTAAGGTCGAACAGGCCGCGAGTCCGAAAATTGAAAAACTTAAAGCTAAAGGTCTCAAGCCACGGGCTGTACGAGCCATGATTTTAGGCATACCCAACGTTGGTAAATCATCATTAATTAATCGGCTCTTGGGCAATGTTGTCGTCAAAACAGCAGACAAACCTGGCGTTACCCGCGGTAAACAATGGATTAAGATTGGCCGCAACTTAGAACTCCTGGATACTCCAGGCGTGCTTTGGCCAAAATTGGAAGATCCCGATGTTGCTTTTAATCTTGCAGTAACAGGAGCGATAAACGATGAGGTTTACGATATGGAACAGGTCATTGCAAAGTTCATCCTTTATTTGCGGGAAAATTATGGTTCCAGACTAATAGAACGTTATAACCTTAAAGAGCCGCTTCCGGAGGAGCCATCAGAAATACTGAATCAAATCGGCGCTAAGCGCGGCTGTTTACGTAGCGGCGGTATAGTCGATTATGAAAAAGTAAATCGGATAATATTAAACGAATTTCGTAATGGTAAATTAGGCAAATTTACCTTAGACAAACTAGAGTAAGATTCTTAGACCGCTACAAAGCGGTCTTTTTTTATCCCATAACAGGGATTTGGACATACTTCAAGAATATAAATAAATAACCAATAATCAGATATTTATATCGTAAAGATTCACGGAGGGTTAATATTGCAAATTGCCAACATGACTGTGGCAAATGTTTCACAGCTTTTAGAAAGTGATACTGTCTCACAAGAGTTAATAACTTTATTAAAACAAGATCCACGTATTAGTGTGGCTCAGCTCATTAAAAAGTGGGAACGCCGCCAAGCCCAAACGCTATTAGAACAAAAAAGGCTATACGACCTTTTTAAGTTTGAGCGCTCACTATACGAGCAAGGCTTTGAATTGATTGCCGGTGTTGATGAGGCCGGTAGGGGTCCGTTAGCTGGCCCGGTAGTTATAGGCGCAGCAATTTTACCAGCCAATTTTAACCTGCCTAGACTAAATGATTCTAAAAAAGTTTCCGCGAAACAACGCGAGTTATTATATGACAAGATCAAACAAAGTGCAATCTCAACGGCTTTTTCGATCGTAGATGTAGCTACGATTGATGAAATTAACATTTATCAGGCAACGGTTAAAGGAATGTATGAGGTAGTTGATCAGTTAAATCCTGCCCCCCATGCTGTACTTATTGATGCAGTTCCGCTACCAGATTTAAATATCTATGCCGCATCAATTATTAATGGTGATGCCTTGAGTGCATCGATCGCGGCAGCTTCGATAATAGCTAAAGTTGAACGGGATAGAATTATGGATCGCTATGACCTCGAATATCCACAGTACGGTTTTGCGCGTCATAAAGGCTATGCAACTGCCGAACATTTTGCTGCGCTTGTAGAACATGGACCATGCCCAATACATCGGCAGAGTTTTGAGCCGATAAAAACGTTGGTGAAAGATTATGAAGATTAGCCTTCCGTCTTCTGATAATGCATTAGCTAGCCTTAATATTCAAAATAACCAACAACTAACCGATTCCAATAATAGTTCTGGTGTTACTTTAGTTAAGCAGACTCATTTTTCGGTTGAACAAGCTGTTAACAGTTTGTTAAAAGAAATTGCGACATCCATCCGTAATCGGGAAAATCTTATCAACTTATTACCTGTCAATTTAAAAGACGCCGCGATTAAAGTTATTCAGCAAAATACAGCTGCTCCGGAAAATTTTTTACAGGGGCTTGCTGCTTTGGCGAGTAGTCAAAAAACTGCTGCTGATAAACTCTTCAAGCTTATAGCGGCTATCCAGGATGCTCAAGTCATCAAAGAAAGTTTTACGCTAGAACAGCAAAAATCACAGGTTTATATACAGACTTTAGATGATTTTTGGGCGCCATTGCTTAAAGCAGACTCCAATTTAGGTAAATTACTTTCCGAAAGTAGCTTTTTGTTGCTTGCTAAATACATAAGCGAGAATACTAATTTGAAGCAGCTTATACAAAAGACATTTAATCAAAAATTTCCTGATACACAATATATGACCATTAAAGAAATCTTGGTAATGTTTGCGAAAACAGCACCTGAAAGCCTAGTTCAGTTTGCTGAAAAAAACTTATTACCAGAGCTCATAATGCTATGGGCTAGTATAAAGCTCAAAAATGCCTTGCCTTGGTTAGATATGAATACCCAGCAAGTGCAAAAGTCGTCCGATATATTGCAGCAACTAGCAACATCATTGCAAACTCATACCGCTGGTAGCGAAGAAACAGGGGCTACTGCCACTAATCAGAAGCTATTTAGTGTAACCATACCTCTGTATTTTGAAAATGCTACCAAGCCTTATCCAGCGTACATTCATGTCTACCAAGACGCTAAGGAGGAGGACGGAGAGCGGCGTCAACAAACACCGGAAACTTGGTTGCGGGTTTGCTTGTCTACTGAGAACATTGGTATTGTCGATATTGTATTTCGGTTATACCAGGAAAACCTTATTAACGTCAGTGTAGCTTTCTCCTTAAACAGCGCAGCAAATGTATTTACCGAATATTTGCCTGAAATTGAAACCCGTTTATCCAGCTCAACTTTGAAATTAACAGATATAAAAGTAAAATAATGCGCAGGTGTTTTCATGAGCAAAAATGAAGAAAAGACCATGCAAGCCATTGCCCTTAGTTATAATGCAAAAAATGCTGCACCTAAAGTTGTCGCAAAGGGCTCCGGCTATATTGCCGATAAGATTGTTTTCTCAGCCAAACAAAATTCTGTCCCAATATATCAAAATAAAACTTTGGCCGGGATGTTAATGGCAGTTGATATTGATCGAGAAATTCCGCCTGAGTTATATCAAGCTGTTGCTGAAATATTGGCATATGTATACCGTGTCGACCAAAGGTTGGGAAAACGGCAAAAATAGGAGGAATTAGATGCGTCGTATTCTACTCGATAATATAACTCCTGGTATGAAGCTGGCAAAACCGCTCTACAGCGCAGACGGTATGATACTATTAAATGCCGGTATCGAGCTAAAGGATAGGTTCATTGGACGTCTGCGCGAATTGGACGTAACTTACATATATATTGAAGATGAACTTACCGATGATATTGATATTCCAGATGTAATTAATGAAAAGACTCGAATTGAATCAATTGTATCAGCAAAAAACATCATCGAAGGCGTAAAAGTAGGTAAAAGTGTCGATGCAGACCAAGCGAAAAAGGTTGCAAATCTTCTTGTAGACGAGCTTTGCCGCAATCATGGCACACTAGTTAGCTTTATTGATATGCGTACTCAAAATGATTATCTATTTGGCCATTCGGTTAACGTTTGCGTGTTAGCTATAATGACAGGCCTAAGCCTTGGTTATGATGAATTACGTTTACGAGATTTAGGTGTAGGAGCCTTGCTTCATGATATCGGTAAAACTAAACTTTCCGCGGAGTTACTTAATAAAACTGGCAGACTAACCAATGATGAAATTCAAGAAATAAAAAAACACCCGTACTTAGGCTTTGAAATTCTTCGCAAAAACCCAGATATAAGCCTAGTTTCTGCCCATTGTGCCTTTCAGCATCATGAACGCTATGACGGCAGCGGCTATCCCCGTGCTTTCAAAGGAAGTGATATCCACCAGTTTGCTCACATTGTGGCTATAGCCGATGTTTATGATGCTTTGACATCTGATGCCACTTACCGTAAAGCAATGCCGGTGTATGAGGCTGTAGCTATAATTTCTAAAGCTGCCGGAAGTTACTTTGATGCTGACTTGGTTAGTAAGTTCACTGAAAACATCGCAATATACCCAATTGGTTCAGTCGTACGGTTAAATAACAATCAATTAGGAGTAGTTGTTGATATATCACGTGATAGTAAAACCAAACCCGTTGTGCGCATTATAATGGACGAAAATAAACGTCATATGAATAAGCTATTAGAGATTGACCTGTCCAAGAATCCAAGACTATATATCGCCGATGTAGTAGAACGGTAAAAAATTACAACTTCATACCATTTTAGGCAGGAAGTTGTAATTTTTTAGGGAATATAGGTATCGAGGTGTCTGCATGTGAATCGAATAATAACTGGCAACATAGGCGAACAAGCTGCCGCTGCTTTTTTACAGCATTCCGGTTATAAAATCCTGGCCCAAAATTTTCGCTGTAAAACCGGTGAAATTGATATCATTGCTGAACACTGCGGCGTAATTGTTTTTGTTGAGGTAAAAACTAGGCGAAACACATTGTTTGGCTCTCCGGCAGAGGCCGTTACCCATAAAAAACAACAAAAAATTATTAAGACTGCCTTATATTATCTAAACATGATACGAAAGCCTTACGGCCCATGTCGCTTTGATATATTAGAAGTTTTTTTGGTACAGCATCAGAATCCTAGCTGCAATCATATCGTAAATGCGTTTGGCAGTTAGACTAAATTCCAGAACGCTTCCTAAGCGGTTAAGTGAGGTAGAACCAGTGTTTGCACAAACATTAGGCTCAACTACATTAGGTCTTAACGGTATTATAATTACTGTAGAAGCAGATATCGCTAATGGGCTGCCAAGTTTTGATATCGTTGGGCTGCCGGATGCCGCAGTTAAGGAATCTCGTGAGCGGGTACGAGCAGCAATAAAAAATTCAGGCTTTGAGTTCCCAGCAAAAAGGATAACGATCAATCTTGCGCCAGCCGAACTCAAAAAAGATAGTTCTGGTCTCGATTTGCCAATAGCTGTCGGAATTTTAGCCGCAAGCGGTTATCTAAACCTAAAGGTTTTAGAATCAAAACTATTTGCGAGTGAATTATCGCTTGACGGAAAACTACGAGGAATTTCTGGTACTTTACCAATCGCAATAAATTGTGCCGAAAGTGGTGTTACACAAATTTTCGTTGCACCGGATAATACTCAAGAAGCTTTGTTAGTTGGTAATCTGACAGTATACTCACCGACCTCCCTAAATCAGTTAGTATTGCATTTACGAGGTGAGCAAATATTAGACCCGTCACTTAAAGAACCCAGTCCCGCTCAACAAATAACCTATGAAGATTTCGCCGACGTTCAAGGGCAATCAGTTGCCAAGCGGGCACTTGAAATCGCAGCCGCGGGCGGTCACAATGTCTTAATGATTGGCCCGCCAGGCTCGGGCAAGACAATGCTAGCGCGGCGCATTCCTTCGATACTGCCGTCGATGACCGAACGCGAATCACTTGAGGTAACTAAAATTTACAGTGTAGCTGGACTAATGCAAAAAATTGGCGGGCTTATAGCAACACGGCCATTTCGAAATCCACACCATACTATTTCTCACGCTGGCATGATCGGTGGAGGGCGTATACCTAGACCTGGCGAAGTAACACTCAGCCATCATGGTGTACTATTTCTTGATGAACTGCCTGAGTTTCCCCGAATGGTGCTGGAGGTTCTGCGACAGCCGCTTGAAGATGGACAAGTTACCATTTCTAGGGTTAACGCCTCACTCTCTTATCCTGCAAAATCCATTCTCATTGCTGCTATGAATCCGTGTCCGTGTGGTTATCTGACCGATCCTATCCACGAATGCACTTGCAGCAGCAGCGATATTAATCGCTATGTACGAAGGATATCTGGGCCCTTGCTGGACAGAATTGATATCCATATAAATGTACCTCGACTGCAGTATGATGAGATGACCAATATTTCCCTAGTTGAAACATCAGCACAAATTCGCCAGCGAGTTGAAGCAGCCCGAAAGCTTCAGCATAATCGCCTAGAACAGTTTGGGATATTCTGCAATGCTCAGATGAGCCATAAGCATATCAAGCAAACTTGTTCCATGACACCTGGCGCTCAAAATCTGCTTAAAGCAGCTTTTGATAAGATGGGACTGAGCGCCAGAGCTTATGACCGTATTGTTAAGGTAGCCCGAACTATTGCTGACCTTAATAACATAGATGTTATCAATGAGGCGCATATTGGTGAGGCGATTCATTATCGGAGTAGCCTCGATAACCTGTCGTGAAGGTAATAATTGTCTCTCTTAATCTTGGAGGTAATCTGAATCGAGCTGTTGAATACATAATACCTTCTTATTTAAATTATTATATTGGAGGTGAGCGTTGCTTGTTAAAGCTCGGAAAACTATCAGGCAAAGAATGCCCGCCCAATCGACGTTTAAAGATTTTTATCGGCGTTTTTATAGTTTTACTTACATATTATGTAACAACATCAACCGAACCAGCGGGAACGGCATCTGTATCACCAGTAAAACAGCAGGTTAAACAAATTAAGCAAAGTGGGCTAGTTAATTCTAAGCCGGTAATGCCCAACGGATATCAGAATGAAAAAGTTACACGTAATCCCTTTGCTTTGCCGCCCGATATGGTTGCCAAAAATGCTAATAAAGTTAGTCCCTCGAATTTAACACCTAAGAATTTACCGTCTGACACACCATCTGTTATTCAGGGATCCGTCCTGCCTAAAGAAGCCTTACCAAGCCTCCGACTTACAGGAATTATTACATCCCCGGATATGAGATTGGCAGTAATCCACTCTGCTGGCAAAAGCAAATCTTATCAAATAAATGATTCTTTGGGAACCTATAAAGTAGCAGCAATTTCGGATGACACCGTATTGCTTCACGGTCCGAGCGGTCCAAAAGTCCTTAACCTCGATACGGTACATAAGGGAGAAGCCAAAAATGCGAAATAAAATGATAATAATACTAAGCGCACTTATAATACTGCTTGTACCCAATCTTTGTAGTGCAAACTCTACTTCGTTTGATATTAATTTCGTGGATGAGGATTTGCGTACTGTATTATACACGCTTGCAACCATTGGCGGTGTCGATATCGTCGTCGATGATTCTGTAAAAGGTAAAGTAACCATGAAGCTTAAAGATGTCAGTTTTGAAACAGCTCTGAATCTTGTTACCCGCGCAAAAGGCTTGTCCTATCGAAAGATTAACAATGCAGTAATCATTGAGCCGTCCGATATCGGCGCAACAGAAGTTCTTAAACTTAACTATGCGCAAGTTAGCGATATTCAAACAGCATTAAAGCCGTTACTGACTGATTTAAAACTAAAAGCTGAGGCTGATAATACCTCTAACTCTCTGGTAATCAGCGGTTCAATCACAGGAATCGACCGCGTGAAAACCATACTTGCTACTTTGGATGTTCCTCAGCAGCAAGTTGAACTAGAGGCTAAGGTTGTAGCCATTAACAAAACTCACTCTAAAGATACCGGTATAGATTGGTCTTGGGAGGCTACTCCGCAATTTCCGGAGGTAACCCACGAATATGAATATGTGCCGACAGAGGACGGTAAGTCTACTATAATGGTACCAAAAACAACTGTTACACGTGATAGTCATAAAGGTATAATTCGTTTTGGTCGAAATCCAGAAGGCTATCCCTATGAATTTTACTATCAGGCTAAAATTAACGCTTTGATTAGCAATGGCAACGCTAAAATGCTGGCTCAGCCTAAAGTTATGACCATAAACGGCAAAGAAGCCCGTATTCTAATCGGTGATCGTGTTCCTGTTCCCGTTGAAAGCACTGATAGCGCCGGAAAAACAACAACCAAGATTGACTATATTGATGCCGGTATTAAACTGACCTATACGCCAGTTATTAATACGGATGGCCTCATTACAGCGAAAGTACGCACAGAAGTCAGTTCACCTTCCTTGGTAGACTCAATCAAAGCCTACCGTATTACAACTCGCGAAGCGGAAACTAATGTCCGGATGAAAGACGGCGAAACTCTGGTAATCGGCGGACTGATTGGTAACGATGAATCGCAGATGAAAAACAAGGTTCCTTTTTTAAGTGACCTCCCAATTCTCGGTAAGCTATTTCAAAGCAGTCATAACAGCAACAATGATACTGAAGTTGTGATCTTTCTCACAGCTCGTGTTGTAAAATAATATTTGAAAATACAGATGGGGGTTTCTCTTGTATAACTTGTTATGTCCGCGCCTAATTATCGGCTCGCTGCAGGATATTAATATTGAGATGTTAATCGAAAGCGGTATACGCGGCCTGATCTTTGACCTTGATAATACCATCATTCCTTGGGATAGCCCAAACATGGGCCCAAAAGAGACTGAAGTTATACACAATCTTATTAGCAAGGGCTTAAAAATTTGTCTGGTCTCAAATAACCGTAATAAACGAGTTAATGAAATAGCCGGACTATTCGGTATTCCTTTTATTTCACGGGCGTATAAACCTGCTAAAAACGGTTTTAAACGGGCCGCCCTCATTATGGAACTTTCCCCTGAAGAAGTTGCAGTAGTCGGCGATCAGTTATACACCGATATTTTGGGTGGCAACCGCCTCGGCATGTATACTATTTGGGTAAAGCCATTAAGTTCACGCGAGTTTATCGGCACAAAAATTACCCGACAGCTTGAGAAACTAACAGTACGTATCCTTAAAGCTAAAGGCCTACTAAAGTAACTTGGAGGAAAAACCATTGATTACAGGCAAAACAAAACTAGTCGGCATATTAGGATGGCCAGTTGAGCATTCTCTATCGCCGGCTATCCATAATTCGGCCTTTGCGGTTTGTGGCCTTGATTATACTTATATACCTTTGCCGACACAGCCCGAAAGCCTAGAATCAGCAGTAATCGGTTTAAAAGCTTTGGGTTTTTCAGGCGCAAATGTAACAATACCGCATAAAGTAGCAATAATGCCTTATCTGGATGAAATTGATAATAATGCAAAGATTATCGGAGCTGTTAATACTGTAGTTATAAAAAACGGGAGAAGTATTGGCTATAATACCGATGCAGAAGGGTTCGTGAATGCATTATTAATTAAGAAGACAAAAATCCATAATGCCAAGGTTGCAATATTGGGGGCAGGCGGGGCAGCACGAGCCATCGTATGCGGATTGCTGAATCATGGTGCCCGAAAGATAATTGCTGGCGCCCGCAATGACAGGAAAGCTATTGAGTTTGCTAAAAGCTTCAACGATGCCAGAATTACCGGAATGACTTGGCAGGATAACGGCTTCGGCAGCTATCTACAAGAGACAGATATACTGATAAACTCTACGCCCCTAGGAATGTACCCAAATTTAAATTCACAGCCTCCTGTCATTTGGGAGACAGTAAGTAAACATGCAGTAGTTTGTGACATAGTATATAACCCATATCGAACCATGTTTCTAACATCTGCCGCTAAACGAGGCCATGATATAGTTACGGGAGATGGAATGCTGGTCGAACAGGCTGCGATTGCCTTTGAGTTATGGACAGGAGTAAAGGCGCCACGTCAAACAATGTATGAGATTGTCAATAAATTCTCAACTTAATTCAGAAAAATATCCATAATTTGTTTAATATGCAGGAAAACCACGATATTGTACGAATTTTATATAATACCAATTAAATAAAAGGGTGCAATGAAGTTCATGGTCAAATATGGGCACTTTAGCCTGGACTGAGCAAGTAGTGCAACCGACCAAACGATATTTTTATTTATTGAATGTCTGCGGTTGCTTTTTTAATCTATCAGTTTTACATCTTTATTTTAACAGCAGTTGACGAGGGTAGGTTCATTTCTATTCTTTATGATAGGTTTTAATAGTCAAGGCGGTGTGAAATGTTTAAAGGACGAAAGCGCTTAGGTAATCTGCTGATAGAGGCAGGAATAATTACTAAAGAACAACTGGATAAGGCTCTTAGCGTACAGCAGAAAACCAATGAACGTCTCGGCAGGGTATTGCTCAATCTTGGTTATGTATCTGAAGACAGTATGATTGAGGTTTTGGAATTTCAGCTTGGTGTGCCGCACGTTGATTTAGCCAATCTGCCAATAACCAAAGAAGTTGCTGCTGCCATACCGGTAAGTCTGGCTGAACGCTATCAAATAATTCCGATTAAGCGCGAAGGAAAAAAACTCACGTTGGCGATGGTCGACCCAACTAACTTTTACGCGATTGATGACGTAAGAATGGTTACTAACTGTGAAATCGACACAGTCATTGCTGCTGAACGGGAAATAATGAGGGCCATAAGCCAAGCTTATGGTGTTCAGGACTTAGTAGATAAAGCCGTAAATAAGCTTAAGCCTGAAGACTATCAAACAATGACCGAATTTCAAACAGCCGACGATGCGCCAATAATCAGCTTGGTTAACTCGTTGTTTAGTCAGGCTGTTCGTGAACGGGCAAGTGATATACATATCGAGCCGCAAGACAAAACGCTCCGCGTCCGGTTTCGGATCGACGGTATTTTGCGTGAAATATCCAGTTTTACGAAAGATATTTATGCTGCTATCGTATCCCGAATAAAGATTATGGCTGAAATGGATATTGCCGAAAAACGTTTGCCGCAAGATGGCAGAATCAAGATAAGAGACGCCGGACGGGATATTGATATTCGGGTTTCTACCTTGCCGACTATTCTCGGTGAGAAGGTAGTTATGCGTATTCTTGATAAAAAGGCCGTTATTTTAGATATTAGTAAGCTTGGGTTTTCCTCCGATAATCTATATCGCTACCGAAGACTTTTCTCGCAATCTTATGGCATGATTTTAGTTACAGGTCCTACCGGCTCTGGTAAAACAACGACACTTTATTCAACATTATCGGAAATAAGCTCGCCGGAAAAAAACGTCATCACAGTAGAAGATCCTGTCGAGTATCGTGTAGACGGTATCAACCAGGTTCAGGTTAATCCTAAAGCCGGTTTAACCTTTGCGAGCGGGCTACGGTCAATATTGCGGCAAGACCCCAATATCGTAATGGTTGGCGAAATACGCGATGGTGAAACAGCTGATATAGCTGTGAGAGCGGCGCTTACCGGGCACCTTGTATTAAGTACCCTGCATACTAATGATGCTCCAGGGGCAATTACCAGACTTACCGACATGGGGGTAGAACCTTTTCTGGTAGCATCTTCAGTGTTGGGCGTAATTGCCCAGCGGTTAGTCCGATTGATTTGTCCCGAATGCCGTAAATCATATACTCTCGAACCTGATTCAGTTGAGCGGTTATTCTTAGGACTAGCTCCGGATCAGCCGATAACACTGTATCATGGATCAGGCTGCGCTAGCTGCGGCTATACCGGTTACCACGGCAGGATTGCGATCCATGAAGTTATGCCGGTTAGCACCCAAATACGCGAACTTATCAATAAAGGGGCCTCTTCCGATAAATTTGCTACCATTGCCAAGCAGGAAGGTATGTTATCGATGCGGGAAGACGGCATTAATAAAGCAATACAAGGATTAACTACTGTCGCCGAAGTCATGCGCGTCGCGTATGCGGGCGTTTAATGGGGGATAACGCATGATGATGGAAGCCTTACTCAGAACAGCAGTCGAAAGGAATGCCTCCGATATTCATATCACAGTAGGAGTACCGCCAGTTTTTCGAATTAACGGCAGCCTAGTGCATTATGAATCGCCCGCACTTTTACCCTCCGACACTATGGCTTTCTTTGATGAAATAACCACTCAAGAGCAACGACAAAAGCTTGCGCTTAACGGCGAACTCGATTTTTCGTTTGCTATTCAAGGTGTTAGCCGTTTTCGTGTCAATGCCTTCCGCCAGCGGGGCTCTTTAGCGATTGCGATTAGGGTTGTCAATGAGCAGGTACCAACCTTGGACAAGCTTGGCCACCCAGAAATACTAAAAACCTTTGCCCGTCAGCATCGTGGTCTAGTATTGGTTACCGGTCCTACCGGCAGTGGTAAATCAACAACCTTGGCTGCCATGCTTAAGCTGATCAATGAAGAGCGCTCTTGCCATATCATAACGCTTGAAGATCCAATAGAGTATCTGCATAAGCATAATAAAAGCATTGTTAATCAGCGCGAGATTCACTCAGATTCACTTTCTTTTGCTAATGCTTTACGAGCTGCCTTACGTGAAGACCCTGATGTAATTTTAGTCGGCGAAATGCGGGATGTCGAAACCATCGGTATAGCTGTTACGGCTGCCGAAACCGGCCACTTGGTTTTTGCCACTCTGCACACCGGCGATGCTGCCCAAACTATTGATAGAATAATTGATGTTTTCCCGCCTCACCAACAGCAGCAGATAAGAATCCAACTGTCACTTACCCTACAGGGTATCGTTTGTCAGCAACTGCTGCCCCGCCTTGATGGAAATGGCAGGGTAGTCGCTTTAGAAATCCTCACAGTAAATCCGGCAGTGCGTAACTTAATCCGGGAAGGCAAATCCCATCAGCTAGTATCTGTAATTCAGACAGGCGCTAGATTTGGCATGCAATCGATGGATATGTCGCTAAAGGATCTTTACCGCCGGGGGATTATCTCCTATGAGGATGCCTTAGCCCGGGCCATAAACCAAGAGACTTTTGTTCGCCTAGTCAACGGATTATAACAATATTTTTATTAGGTGGTAGACATGTCTACAACATTTATTTACAAAGCCAAGGATCGAAGCGGCCAACTACTGACTGGTAGCATCCTGGCCGACAGCGAAGCAGCAGTTGCTTCTTACATTCGAGAAAAGGGCTATTTTGTCACTCAGATTAAAAAGAAGAGCAGTTCTAACTCTATAGAAGGTCTTCTAGAAAACCTACATCGAGTTAGTACAAAGGACTTAGCTGTTGTCTGTCGTCAATTTTCAACAATGGTAGATGCCGGACTATCGCTTGTAGCCTGCCTAAATATCCTGATAGAACAATCAACTAATCCGCGTCTTAAAACTGCCTTGCAGGATGTCTATAAAAAGGTAAAAGAAGGCGAGATGTTATCGCGTGCTTTAGCCGACCATGCTAATATTTTCCCGGCTATAATGATAAACATGGTTGAGGCCGGTGAAGTAGGCGGAGTGCTTGACGATGTTTTAGGCCGCTTGGCAACGCATTTCGAAAAAGAGCATAAACTCAATGAAAAAGTAAAGTCGGCGATGACTTACCCGGCCGTAGTCCTGTCAATGGCCTTCATTGTAGTAATTTTTATTCTTACCTTCGTATTACCGACTTTTATGCAGATGTTCATTGGTATGAAGATGGAACTTCCATTGCCGACTAAAATATTGATGGGCTTGAGCGAATTTCTCCGTGAGTATGCATTACTGCTATTTATAGCCTTCTTGCTTTCTAGCATTGGACTAGCCATAACAGTTAAAAAACCTAAGGCCAGAAAAACAGTCGATGAATTAATTCTCAAGATGCCTATATTCGGCGTACTTGCCCGCAAAATCGCCATTGCCCGCTTTAGCCGGACGCTAAGCACCTTAGTCAGAGGCGGCGTACCTATTCTAAGTGCTCTCGAAGTCGTCAAAAAGACTATGGGCAACCTCAGTATGGTTGACGCCTTAGGCAAGGCTCAAGTCAATGTTAAAGAAGGCATTGGTCTTGCCCAAACGTTAGGCTCCAGTAAGGTATTTACCCCAATGGTTATTCAAATGGTGGCTATCGGGGAAGAAAGCGGTTCTCTAGATAAAATGTTGGAAAAAATTGCTGACTTTTACGAGAGTGAAGTTGACGATATGGTCGGCCGACTGAGCAGTATTCTGGAACCCGTAATTGTCGGGATATTAGGAGTGGTAATTGGCTTTAT